>NZ_CDRZ01000114.1 GCF_000946815.1 Syntrophaceticus schinkii
ATTATTAGTCACTACAATTGAAATGAAGATGCTAATAAAATACTAATGATAAATAATACAAATGAAGGGGCCACTTGTCAATACTTTTTTACTTCATTATACCCAAAATTTTTTGAAAACACGCATTTTTTTATGGAAAATCGGGGTGGTTTACATAAAGTGGATCAATGGAGGTGAGCAATGACGATGGTTTGGTTTCCTTTTTCTCTCACACAGGAGGGGCAGGTGATCAGGCAGAGGTAAAGTCCCTGTACACTTTCACCTTTTTTCTTGAGATCACGTGTCAGCTTATCTATATCTTTCCCCATCCGCATTAGAGGGGCTTGAGCGACCCGAGAATAAAATCTGCCTTGCAATTCCAGGCAGGAGGGGTCCTGTTTGCGGCGTTCCTTGCCTTTTAATGGCTGTATTTCTACAAGAATTTCTCCCCGAAAGAGGCCGCTTTTCAATAGAATCACAGCATTCTCTTTGATGATATACCCTTTGCTGCGGGCCTCGACCATAGCGAGGGCAATGTCTTCATGGTAGGAAAAGGGCTCGTGAAAAGCCATGCGTGTGGTAACTCGATAAAAAAAACGGGGTTTTTCCCAGCAGTGTTCCTTTTCGTGCCAGTCCTCGGGATTGATCTTCTGACAGTGACAGTGCTCGATCATTCCCATCATCTCCCATAGGCGTTCTCATTATTATACCTTAGCTAGTTAATTCTGCAAAAAAAGTTTGTCTCCTGCTGCTGTTATAATTTACCTTGTGAATAATATGCAGTCATTCGAAAAAAGCGGCTATTTATATGGGCATCAGTTCCCCGATTTGCTGTCAATTTTCCGAAAACAGAGGTGGGGGAATATTGCGCAAACGCCGGTAGGTTTAGTTTCTGCAAACTTTTGGTCTGTAACATCCAGGGCAGTCCTTAACGTGTCAGCTTTTTTGCTACGTAATAAAAGGGTCGTTTCTTTGTCACGTAGTTTGTCAAGGGAGCATGAATAATCGAGGCGCGGAATAAAATACTCTTGAGGATGATTAGGAGGTGAGTATCCAGTGAAAATTATTTTATTGCGATATCGTAGGCTGTTGATCTGGGGTGCGTGTTTCATTTTTTTGGCTGGTGTTTTTGTGCTGTCGGGGCTGTATAATCAGGTTTCAGGGGTGTTCAACAGCGGTAAACGGGAGGTGCCCATCTATGCGGTTGATATGAAGGAAAAGAAGTTGGCCATTTCCTTTGATGCCGCCTGGGGGGCTGACTGCACACCGACACTTTTAAAAATATTAAAGGAAAATAACATCAAGACAACTTTTTTCCTTACAGGTATCTGGGTAAAAGAGTACCCGGAGATGGTTAAAGCCATTGCTGATGCCGGACATGAACTGGGGAATCATTCGTTAACACATCCTCATTGCAACACCCTCTCAGAAGAGGAATTCATTAAAGAGTTAAAGGATAATGAAGAGATGATCTACAAGCTCACCAAAAAACGCACCCGCCTCTTCCGGCCGCCCTTTGGGGAGTATGACAACAACAACATCAAGGCCGCACGCAAGAATGGGTATGAGGTGATCCAGTGGAGTGTGGATTCCCTGGACTGGCAGGAATTGGGGACAGAGGCTGTTGTTGACCGCATCCTGAAAAACGCCCACCCAGGAGCGATCATGCTCTTTCATAACAATGCCAAGTACACCCCGGAGGCGCTCCCCATTATCCTGAAAAAGCTTAAAGAGGATGGCTATAAAATTGTGCCCGTTTCTGATCTGCTGATTAAAGGGGATTATTACGTCGAACGGCACAGCGGGATACAGAAGAAAGCCGCAGGGAGCAACTAAAACTCCCTGGGCTTGCAGATGATCTCTTTGATCTTGGTATCAAAAAAATTGTTGGAGTGGGCCGGGGTAATCACCAGTGCTGTATCTGCACCGGTTCCCGATCCACCGACAGCTATAATCTCTCTGCCATAAGGGATCAGCCCGGCATCAAGAGCCATTCCTGAGATCTCCACACAGACCTTAACACCTTGGCCCAACATGCGCAGTGTCTGGGCAATGATCTCCGCGGGGTAGACACCTCCGAACTTAATGCGGAGCGCCCTATCCAGACCCGCCATCAGATGGGTTGTCGTCAGTATATGTACACCTTTTTCCGAAAGCTTCTGTCTGGTTTCAGCCGGCATCTCGTCATCACCGGGGGACATAAATCCAACATGATGAGTGACACAGATAACTTCTAATCCCTGATCAAGAAAGTGTTCCGCTGTTGCACCGCTGTTTGATGCGACGACAATATGGTTGATCTTAAGCTCCCTGGCTCTTTGAGTAGCTAATTTGGATACAGCTTCTGTGTTAGCCGGTCCTTTCTGCTCCCAATACAAAACTTTCACTCTCCTTTAAACCGGCAAAATGCCGGTACTTTCTTTTGCTACCTGTATTTTACCAGAAAAACTGAGCATAGCAAAATAGCTGGTTGGTCGTTGGTGGTTAGTCGTTGGAAAAGGATATGCTGCAAGGGGGACTGTCCCCGGTGCACGCGCCCCGATACGCGTCAGTGCATCCGTTGTTGGGGAAAAGGGTTAAAAAGGTGACAGTCACCAAAAAGGGTGACTTGTATAGACAACTACGTCAAAAAGGTGCCTGTCACCAAAAGGGGTGACTTGTATAGACAACTATCTCGAAAAGGTGCCTGTCACCAAAAAGTCACCAAAAAGGCACGCAAATGAAAGTGGATCAGGAGAACCGTCCCCGTGATCCGTCCCCGTGATCCAAATTTATTTTGGGGGAAGGAGGATGATGACTGGGGAACCAAGAATAAGAAAGATAAACCAGATTAAATGCATTCCAGGTATTATCAGGAGATACTGCTATGATTAGACGCAAGATTCTTTCTTTGGCCTGGCCGGCAGTCTGCGAAATGATGCTCTATATGCTGCTTGATTTTGTGGATGTTGCCTTTGTCGGCCGCTTGGGAGCACAGTCTCTGGCTGCGGTGGGTCTGGGCGCACAGATCTATTTTTCTATATTATTTATATTTTGCGCCCTGTCGGCTGGGGCGACTGCTCTCATCGCCAGAGCTGTCGGAGCCAAGGATCCGGAGAAGGCTGGCAAAACAGCGGGGCATGCTCTTTCGCTGGCTGTTCTGATAGGGATCGCGGTAACTGTGAGTGTTTATCTTTTTACTGATGTTGTTGTTGGACTTTTTCGTTTTGAAGCCGGTGTGCGGCAGCTTGCTGCTGTCTATATCAAAACCACCGGTTCTGTTGCTGCTTTTGGTATGGTGCTTTTCATCAGCAACGGCATTTTTCGGGGCGCTGGGCTGACGAAAATTCCTTTTTATATAGCGGCTCTGACCAATGTGGTGAATATCGCCGGAGATTATGTATTGATTTTCGGTAAATGCGGCTTTCCGGCTCTTGGAGTGCGCGGAGCAGCTATAGCAACTGCCTCAGCACAGGTCACAGGTTGTGTTGTTATGGTTGTTCTGTTGATTTCAGGGGCAACCATGGTGCGGGTTCGCCCTGGCTACTTCTTTCGCTTTAGGGATAGAGAACTGACAGGTGTAATTCTTAAACTCAGCGCACCGGCAGGAATTGAAGAGGCCGTGATGAATCTGGGAAGACTCCTAGGCAGCTTTATGCTCGCCGGGCTGGGGACAGTACCCTTTGCTGCCCATCAGGTTATCTTAACTGCAGAATCACTCTCCTATATGCCAGGTTTACGGTTTTGCGGTTGCTGCTACCAGTCTTGTGGGACAGAATCTCGGTGCACGCAAACCTAAACGAGCCTACCAACATGGTATGATAGCGGCCAGGCTTGCTCTAATGGTAATGGGTGTCATTGCTCTTGTTTTTTTGGTTTTTCCCTCCGTTATCATCCGGATTTTTACCAGTGACCCACAGGTGGTGGGTCTGGGGGCTCTTTGCCTGCGCATCGCTGCAATCGAGCAGCCGGCCATTGCTCTAGAGATGGTGCTGGCCGGAGCACTGGCGGGGTGCAGGGGATACACCGCACCCCGGCAATGATCACTACCCTTTGTACCTGGCTGCTGCGCATACCCCTCATTGTATCTTTCAATTTATTCGTTTTCCACTGGGGCTTACTGCCATCTGGATCATAACTGTGATCGATTGGGTGGTACGAGCTATCACGTTGTTATCGTACGGTTTCGCCGCGGGAAGTGGC
>NZ_CDRZ01000115.1 GCF_000946815.1 Syntrophaceticus schinkii
CGTATCCCGAGTCATTGGGGACAGAGAAAAGTCAAATAACTTATTGATGAAAGAGTAGAGAAAGGATATCCTGATGAAACCTTAATTAGCAGCCACACAAAACAAAGGTGTAGTACCTAAGCATATGTAATGAAAACAAGAACGGTAGTTGCACAAAAGGATTTACATTTATTAAAACTAGTTAAAAAAGGTGATTTTGTTATTAGTCTAAGATCATTCCAAGGTGGCATAGAGTATGCGTATTATCAAGGGATAATAAGTCCTGCATATACAATAATGATTCCAAAAAGCGAAATTGCTTCCTGGCTTTTTTTAAACATCTGGGTAAAATCAAAATTGTTTTATCGAATTAACTAAAAATGTGTGTAACAGGGATTAGGGAAGGTCAGAACATAGACTATAACGTAATTAAAAAATTCAATGATACCTCTTCCCCCAAAAGAAGAACAAGATAAAATAGCTAAATTTCTAGACAATCGTCTTTCTAAAAATCAACCGATTTATAAAAGCAAAAAAAGAAGGAAATAGAGCTTTTTAAAGAACTAAAACAAGCCATTATAAATCAAGCTATAACGAAAGGTATTGATCCTAGTGTACCGAAGAAGGATAGTGGTGTGGAGTGGCTTGGGGAGATACCGGAACATTGGAAGATAAAAGGATAAAAAACAATAATCGTTTATATAACGGAAATGCATTTCCAATTGAGTATCAAGGCAATGACTTTGGAGAGATTCCATTTTATAAAGTGAGTGATATTAACAAAGCAGAAATCTTTGTATCTGAATCTAATAATTATGTAAGTCGAGAATTAGTAAATAACAATCGATGGACTATTATCCCGAGTAATTGTATATTATTTGCTAAAATCGGTGAAGCATTAAAAGAAAAACCATCGGAAAATAAACAAAAAGGTCTGTTTGATAGATAACAATATGCAAGCAATGTACCCATATGAGATTAATTTATTATTCCAATATTACTTGATGAGAGTTATAGATATGTCTTGGTTTGATAATGGTGGTACGGTTCCATCAATAAATACTAGTGAATTGTTAAGTTGCAAAATTCCATTTCCACCTATAAGAAGAACAACAGGCTATTGTAATCTATATTTGAAACCAAAAATTAAAGTTTATCGAGAAAACA
>NZ_CDRZ01000116.1 GCF_000946815.1 Syntrophaceticus schinkii
GACTGGACAGTTAAAGGAGTTTCGAGTAAGATCATTTCAGTGTTTTTTAGGGAAGGGGGACTTGGCGGGCGTGCCATAGGGGTTCCCCTTCTCGCTATTTATCCTTCCGTGATGATTGTCATGTCAATAAATAATCCATATGTCAATCAGTATGCATCATTTACGTCATAAAAAGCAAGAAAAAAATCCTCTCCCCCCGTCATTGGGAGTGAGAGGCGACAAGATAATTTCGAAGCTACCTTTCAGGCAACATCTTCACACACCGAGCATTTCGATAATACAATCGATATCATGGGCGAAGATGATTTTGACGTGGAGCGAAATAGGAATGAAACATAAAAAAACTATCTGTATCGCGGTGATTTGTTTTTCTCATCTGTGGGATTCTTATCGCATGGAACACAGAAAGGCGCGATGCGTCACCCAGAGAGAAAGTTCCAATTAACGAAACTCTAAGTAATACCTCCAATTTTGCCGTATCTTCTGAATCTTCCGATGTGAATACGAGCATTAACGGAACGGTATTTGTTTACAAGAACGATGAAGACGATTACCACGCTAAAATTGTAGCAAATGTTGAAATTGACCCGAATGACTGGGGCGGGGTTGCTATCCATTTCCCTGAAGGGATGCTTGTCTCAAATATTGACTGCAGTTATCCGCAGGAAGTTCTTTTTCAGGAGCGAAAGCCTAATGGTTATTATGATTATATTGATGTAGATTATTCCTACCAAAAGAAATATTATTCTAGAGTGGAAATAGCCAGAAACCGGGACAAAATTCCTTCTGGAGGCGGTTCCGGTACAGTGTTGATAGATTTTGATATTAATAAAGCAAGATTTGAGGATAACGATATGAGCTTTTTGGTGTGTGTGGGTATCCTAGAGACCGATAGTGTCGAGGTTAATCTTGAAACAGAAAACCAATAAACGTTATTATATATTGAAAAAATATAAGGAAACAGGAGAATAACCATGACAGATGGATTCCCTGTGGCTCTCAAACTTGTGAGAACTGATTTTAAAGAAATAACCAACACTAATACAAATTATTCAGTTGAAAAAATTATACGAATTATAAACAAACATAAACTGGGTACATACGTTTATTCCCTGGGTAAAGGTGACATCCCTTTAAAACTGACTGAAAGGCTTGGGACAATATACGAGGCATCGATACAACTGTGGAGAGCCACCATGTCAGATATGCATAGCAATATTCCTGGGATACCCTACCATTCCTTTACATTATCGAGTATAATAACTGCAAAAGACAGAGGTTATTACAACGAAAGCAGCCAAGTATATCTCCCGCCATAATAAAACAATAACCAGCCCAATGTTTGCTAAACTCGGACATTGAAAAAACGTTATTAACTGCATTCAACCATTTACTTTTTATTAATAATAGGTAATAATTAATTTTTGATAGGCACCATAATTTGGAGAGGAGGGTAACTATGGAAAACGAAATTAGAGAATTAATGCTAGAGCAGTTTACTAAGATCTTTAAAAGATTTGATGTGTTTGAAGATAGTTTGTCAAGAACAGAATCAAAGGTAAATGCTCTGGAAAATGGACTGGCTAGAACAGAATCTAAAGTAGATGCTCTGGAAAACGGGACTGGCTAGAACAGAATCAAAGATAGATAAACTGGAAATCCGCATGGAAAACGAGGTTATTGAAAAGATCCGGGCACTCTTTGACGATAGAGACGTACAAAATGCAATGCTGAATAGTCTTAAAGAAAAACAAGACAGCATCTTAGCAGATATTAATTATCTTGTTAATAGGGTTGTCCGGCTGGAGAAGCTTGCAAAATAGATACAGGACTATTGCTCATCCACCTTCTCATGGATATTTTTGAACTCACGCATTCTTCACCCCTTTATGACCCAAAGGTATACGCCGGTCAATGGACAACCTTCTCAAATCTCAAACCCAAACAAAAGCTCTCTTAATATCCAGGTTGCATACCAAATCGTTTTCTAAAACTGGTTGCAAACCGGTTGCATACCCTGAAACAATTTAATGCCGTTTTAAAAATCAAAAAACCCGCAACTCCTTGCGGGTCTTACTTTCTACTGGAGCCCACATCCGGGGTCGAACCGGAGACCTCCGCCTTACCAAGGCGACGCTCTACCTACTGAGCTATGTGGGCATGGTTGCGGGGACAGGATTCGAACCTGCAACCTTCGGGTTATGAGCCCGACGAGCTACCGCTGCTCCACCCCGCGATATGGTGGAGGGAGAAGGATTCGAACCTTCGAAGGCTGCGCCGGCAGATTTACAGTCTGCTCCCTTTGACCACTCGGGTACCCCTCCACATTTGTTGCAATGGAGCCGACGAAGGGACTCGAACCCTTAAACCTGCTGATTACAAATCAGCCGCTCTGCCAGTTGAGCTACGTCGGCCCGTTTTTTTATGACAAAGACTATTATACAGAGGAATTAAAATAAAATCAAGTGTTATTAATGTTCCCGTTTTTCCAGGTATCTCTCCAGTTTGCGCTTTACTCTCTGCAGTGCATTATCTATTGATTTAACGTGCCTGTTCAGTTCGAGAGCCATCTCCTGGTATGACTTCCCTTCCAGGTAGGACATCAAGACCTGCCACTCCAGAGCACTGAGGATTTCACGCATCTTATCCTCAATATCGTCAAACTCCTCCTGGCTGATGATTAACTCCTCGGGATCGCTGACCTTTGTTCCAGAGATCACATCCAACAGTGTCCTGTCGGAATCCTCATCATAAATTGGCTTGTTCAAAGAAACATAGGAGTTCAACGGAATATGTTTTTGTCGTGTTGCTGTCTTGATCGCTGTAATAATCTGCCTGGTAATGCACAGTTCTGCAAACGCCCTGAATGAAGAGAGCTTGTCTCCGCGAAAATCGCGTATTGCCTTATAAAGTCCAATCATCCCCTCCTGGATAATATCCTCACGGTCAGCACCTATTAAAAAATAAGATCGTGCCTTCGCCCGCACAAAATTTTTGTACTTGTTGATCAGGTGCTCAAGAGCTACTTCTCGCCCATCTTTTGCCAGTTCTACAATATCTTCGTCAGTCATGGATTGAAACGTTTTACAGGGCTCCTGGCTCGTGAGGGTAGACATTAAACACATCGCCTCCTAAAATATTATTATTAGGGAATTCCTTGTACATGTTGTGCTGTAATTAAGCAAGGAAATGTGTTTAACTAGGATTGGTTCTGCTAATATGTGCCACCAAGTTAAACTGCTGTATCTCTCAAGCCGAGTTACAGTACCTTTGTCCACTTTTAATATCATAATGGAAAGAGGCACTTTAGTGAAGTCATTTTTTTGGTAAGGGATTTACTGAAAGGTTCGAAATGTTTTGGCTTGTCCGCAGCACTCCAACAATTATATATAGAAGCCTAAAATAAGTCAAGCAACAGATTGTGATTGCAGAACCCGCGCTCCCATTATTTAACATGTCTACATTTTAACTGTTCCGGAATTTCCATTTATAGTACTTGGAGAAAGCGTAAAAAACTTATATCTCCTGAAATCTTTGTCTTCAGGAAACGATTTTTTGATTATTTATTTTCCATGGGGCACTCTATATCATCGAATAGTCGCCTTCATACTAGCATGTGATCAAAAAGATAACGTGCTAGCTCCTGTCCCTGATACTCCAAGCATTACGCATCTTCTCTAT
>NZ_CDRZ01000117.1 GCF_000946815.1 Syntrophaceticus schinkii
AACCTTTAGTTTATAGGGGTTTTTGCACCACAATAATCAAGCGGGTACCAATAAAATATTAGATGTTGTTAATTATAAGGGGGGTTTATCAATGCCGACAATCTTTCACAGCACTTCAGAAATGCTGAAAAGCTTACTTGATTCAGTGAAGGATGGAAGAATGCAGTTGCCAGACTTTCAAAGGGGTTGGGTATGGGATGATGAACGAATTAAAAAACTATTGGTAAGTATTCTAAAATCATACCCCATCGGTTCCGTAATGCTTTTGGAAACAGGTAATATAAATGATAAAATTAAACCACGTTTGGTGGAGGGTGTCAATTTAAATGATCCGCCGGAACCCCAACGGCTTATACTAGATGGGCAGCAGCGAATAACCTCTTTATATCAGGCTCTGTATCTTGATGAACCAGTAAAGACTCGTAATGATCGTGGAAAAGAAATAAAACGGTGGTATTACTTGGACATGGGTATTGCAACTGACCCCGATGCAGACAAAGATGATGCGATCATATCGGTTCCGGAAAATAAAATAATAACAGGCAAAGGTGGAGTAGTGATAGCCGATTATTCAACAATCGAAAAAGAATGTGAAGCCGGAGTGCTTCCAGTGCATTATTTGTTTAGTGCGGATAAACTTCTTAAATGGCAGAATCAATATTTTAGTACTGATATGCAAGATCGCTCCTTAAACTGGAGCAGATTTATGTCTGACGCATATTCTGCCTTTAATAATTATCAATTACCTGTAATAACTCTTTTAAATACGACTCCAAAAGAAGCAGTGTGTCAAGTATTTGAAAATGTAAATACAGGAGGTATGACGTTAAATGTTTTCGAGCTGCTGACAGCATCTTTTGCAGCTGATAATTATTCTTTGAGGGATGATTGGAGATTAAGGTATGAGGGTTTATCTAATGAAGAAGAACCCCAAGAAGAGCCTCAAGGATTTAAAAACAATCCTATTTTATCCGTGCTAGATAATACTGATTTTTTACAGACTATTGCACTACTTGTGACTTACAATCGAAAGAAGGGAAGGTCAGGTGCTGCAGTAAGCTGTAAGCGTCGTGATATATTAAACCTTGATGTAAATGAGTATAGAGAGTGGAATATTAAAGTTACAGAAGGATTTTATGAAGCCGCTAAATTTTTAATGGAGCAAAAAATCTTTTCAAAGCGCGATATTCCATACCCAACACAACTGATCCCTTTAACGGCAATTTTAGTGGAATTAGGAGCAAATGCCCATAACCAGAGTGTACGGGAAAAAATATCACGATGGTACTGGTGTGGGGTTTTTGGAGAACTGTATGGTGCTGCCATAGAGACTCGTTTTGCAAAAGACTTGCCCCAAGTAATTAGCTGGTTAAATGGTGGAGATGAACCCGATACAGTAAGCGAAGCGGCTTTTGATCCTAATAGGCTTTTAACACTGCGAACAAGAAACAGTGCAGCCTATAAGGGAGTACATGTTCTGCTCATGAAAGAAGGATGTAGAGATTTTATGTCAGGGGTTTCTGTGGATTTACAGACATATTATAATGAAAATATAGATATACACCATATTTTCCCTCAAGCTTATTGTAGGAAAAATAACATCCCGCGGGATCTTTATAACTCCATAATAAACAAAACACCCCTTTCCTCTAAAACGAACCGCTCTATAGGCGGAAATGCACCAAGTGTTTACTTAAATTACTTGAAAGAAGAGCAAAATATCCATACCGAAACACTTGATGAAATTCTTGGAACTCACCTTATCGATGTTGATGCCATGAGAAATAATAATTTTGATGTTTTTTTTGAGAAGAGAAAAGAAGCATTGTATCGCAAGATTCTTAAGGCTATGGGATAAAGAAGATATTATTGCCCTCAATATAACGGAGTTAATGACCAGCTTGAAATAGCCAGCTTGAGATGGATTGGCAGGTGAAGGAAGGAACCACCTTACCTGAGCAAAATCGCCGGTCTGGTTGACCGTGAAGAAACCGCGGACAAAAAACCTGAGATAAAGAGGTTCAGTTTTTATGTTAGATCTGCAAAATGAGATACTATAGAGATGAAAAAGAAAATAGCTACCGGGCGACAAGATTTCTAATGCTTTCTGAAAAGATGACATAGGGGCATCGCCTAAAACCTTGCAGGATTTTATAGCAGTACATGTACCATCTAACTGTACTGGTGAGCAACCATGTAACTTAGGATGGACAACAATTTTAACCTGTATTATGTATTAGAATCAGGTTAATAATACAGGTTTATATTGTTTTGTAATTGTAAGTTACATAGGGCTTGCTGAACAACAATAAAGTCCAAGAACTACAAGGGATTCACGACCTTTTTATCGAATAATATCCAAGGGAAATGCAAGAAAAACCCCAAAAACCTTGCACATGGAGGAAGAAAATGTACCGACGTCCCACAGGTCAGATGGTTCTTGAAGGCTTTATACTTCCCTTTGAAGGCAAACTCAGTGCCAATAACCGTTGGGTCAAATTGGCTGAAATAATACCTTGGTCAACGATTGAAAAGAATTACGCCGACCTGTTCCCGTCCAATGCCGGAACAGTGGCCAAACCCTTGCGTATGGCCCTGGGTGCGCTAATCATCAAAGAGAAATGCGGATTTACAGACCGGGAAACCGTGGAACAG
>NZ_CDRZ01000118.1 GCF_000946815.1 Syntrophaceticus schinkii
TCAAATACGGTGTACACTACCCGTATGCCCATTTGAAGGTGCTATAGTAGGTTAAAAGGAGCAAAATAGCTTGAAAAGGAATGTGCCGCCACATGTAGAACGGATATTTTTCTAAAAAACTTCGGAATCGGTGATAAAAACGCCAGTTTTTGTACTCGCAAGATTTTTAAACATTTTGATGCGTCAGTACTGCTGCGCGGCGGATTTCGTGGTGAGGATTGCTTTATTGCTTTATTGCTTTATTGATTGGGCCGGCAAGCATCCGCTTCGGGTGACTGTCACCAAACAGCCCAACTTGTATATACAACATCAGCTAAATGGTGACAGTCACCATTTAGCGTCACCATTTAGCTGAATCTATATATACCGGTATATACATGATGCGCCTTACGAGTTAATTTTGGTATAGCATAAAAAACTTCATATTGAGGCAACCTGTTAAAAAAAAGGGAGGTTATTGTTTTGCCTTTACTCGGAATCAGCCTCATTCCCGTCGGTACAAACTCGGCAAGCTTCAGCTCCTCTGTAACCGGTGCTGTGAAAACAATTGAAGACAGAGGCCTCAAATACCAGGTCACCCCCACCGAAACGATCATTGAAGGGCAGCTCGATGAATTGCTGGAGGTGGCCAAAGAAATCCACCAAAACGCCATGGCCGGCAGCAATAGGATAATCACCAACATCACCATCGATGAGCGGAGAGATAAACAGGTCAATATGGAGGAACAGGTGGATATTGTCACACAGTCACTGCGATAATTAGTGGTTGGTGGTTGGTCGTTGGTCGTTGGTGGTTAGTCGTTGGAAAATAGATACGTGGGCGAAAATCTTATCAAAAACAGTTTCCGGCCCTTCAGACTTCAGACTTCTGGCCTCTTGCTTCCGCTTTTCAGGTTGGTCGTTGGAAAATATTGTTCTGCTTCTCGAAACTAGACGCAAGAGTTTCCCTGTCATCTGACATCTCTATGAACTTGACCATTCCGCTAATTAAAATAAAGCAAGTAGGAGAGTTATTATTCTTCCTCATCTTCCTCCAGCAATAACCTGGCAAAATCAATTACTTCATCTTCATAGAGAAATGCTTCTTGTTGTGCCTGCTCTCCCAGGGTTTCAAAAGCATTCCGCACATAAACGGCCTCTTCCGTCATATCCCGGGACCCCAGATAGCAGGCGTATTTTTCGATTATATTTTGATCACAGTAATCGGCAGGCACCTTAAACTCCAGATCAGCCTCAGGCAAGAAAACCGGAAGCCTGCCCAAGTATGCGCAGATACACCTTACATGCAGGTACTTAATGATGGCAATCTGCTTGGTGTCACTTAATAAAATAAGGAAAAACAAAAACTCGTTGAGGGAATCCCTGAGCTCACTATTATCGGTTTCCCTAAGTTCCCTATCTAAACAGCCGAGAACCTCAGGGAAAAAGAAACGGTATTCACCACCCGGAAACAGAACCTCCTCCATAGGAGCCAGAGCCTTTAAAGTGCCTGTCGGGAGATCCTCTGAGGATAATAGAGCCTCTGAACTCTCAGCAGCCTTGGAGATCATGACATAAATCCCCTGCAGTAACGGAAAAAAGTGATACATCTAAGTTCAACTCATCATTGGCAACAGCTTCCATAACGAAATTAATATCGTCATCCGCTTTGTCTGACAACATCTGATCGTACACCGGATAGTTGAATAATATGGAGCGCATCTCCTGATATAATTCCTCTTGATCATCCTCATCGTACTTTTCCATAATCTCAGTTACTTTTTGAGCGGCTACCATCAGATCGCTCCTCGTCTTATACAACACAGAGAATAAAAACAAATCCCTGGTATCATCAACAACCAGCCAACCCAGAGCAGCAAGCAGGGTCTTCAGCTCCCCGTCAGTATAGTCATCATAAAGAAGGGACATGCCTGTGCATTTAAGTGCCTCTGTCATAAACTCCCGCCCCCCAGGGCCAACCAGATAATCAATAATCTCTTTAATAAGCTCGATCTCTTCATCCTCCGACTCATACTCTTGCCCAAACTCAAGCTCAAACTGCCACACCGGGATCCTGATCGACCTCAGTTGGTGCTTCTCCCCCAGCAGCACCTGAAACGCCATTGACAGGGCACTCAAAGCACCCTCATCCTGATTGTATTGTATCTCATCCTCCTCATCCCAGGCTTCTTGAAGTAGCTGCCCCAGCCTCTCCGGTGCAGGCATATGTCCGCCTTCAGCCTGCAGCCCGCATAAAAAACCCAAAGTCTCTATCACCTCAAGCCCCTCAGCAGTAAAACTCCCGACACCCACAGCCTGACTGATACGGCGTGTCGCATCATCCACACGCCCCTGACAGCACCTCTTATACTTACGCCCACTCCCACAGGGACAATCGGAGTTTCGTTCGATTTGGAAGATTTTCATGGTGGACCTCCTAGTTTTTTCAATAAAAACCGTAACACAAGACACGGCATATTGAATTCAGGGTAATAATGGCATGAGAAAAAACTCTGCTGGATTTATGGCGAAAGCAGTCCTGGAGATTTTAGAAGAAAAATCAGTTGCCGAAACTGATTCCGAGCAACAAATTCATCCTTATCTGCTGAATAGACGGAAGAGAGGAACAATCAAGAACATCCCCCGTATTCTACAGGCAAACAGAAGCAAAATCAGCATGGACAGTAAAGGCCGTGTACTCGATAATGTTATTTCAGACCAGCCTGGCGTTCAATCAAAAACGTTTATATGACATTTCAACTTTCCTCGTATTAAGACTATCCCTGAAAGTTTCTATATTAATATAAATTCTCCTGCTAAATAGCTTTACTTTGAAGGCAATAAGCAGGAAATATAAGAGCAAATGGTGAATAACTACTATGTAATGCATTTCATTTTGCAAACTTTGCGAACTTTGCGAACTACAATTTATTGAATAAATAGGAGAATTTTTATCTATGTACTTGCCTGATATCATTGATAATTTTGGGAAAACAAATAACATTGCACATATCTATAGAGAAAACATATTAACCTACGAGGATCTAAAGAAAAAATCCGATGCACTTGCCTTTTATTTGATCAAAATACTGGATCATGATCAAAGCCCTATTATTGTATATGGCCACAAAGAAAACGAAATGCTCATCTGCTTTTTAGCATGTGTGAAGTCAGGGCATCCTTATGTACCTTTGGATAGCTCTATACTGTTGCCTCTCACTCAATTTGACGCTGCAATTCTCACCGCCAATAACGGAAGAATTATAGCGACAGTCTGCCATAAAGTTGAGAATTCAGGTGCCAATCAAAGTCTAGCTAGATAATGCCAGTCAGTGTGCATAGTGTGGATAATGTAAGAGATCCCCCCAGCACCCAAACCAAACCTGTCATGGATACTGAGAGGATCCTTACCCTTTAATTACCTTACCCCGCTGTGCCACGCTGCCTTTCCATATCAGCAAGAATACGCCCGATATCTTTGTCCTCAACCACATCACTGCCCCTTTGCTGTGCATCGTAGAGGGCATACGTGCAAATATGATTTATCAATCGGTGAATACCCTGAGTTGCTGAGTAGATCAACTGCAAAGCACTATCGGAAAATAAAGGGGAGGTCATCGCCGCTGTCTTCATCTGATGCCGAATGTAGTCTGCAGATTCCTCCTCAGTCAACCCGGTAAGATGGAAACGCAGTTGGATGCGCTGTGCTACAGCCTCAAACTTGTTCTTGCGCAAAGTCCTCCTCAATTCAGACTGACCCACCAGGATCAGTGTAAACAGGGACACAGAATCCATCTGCTGGTTCAAGGCAAAGCGTAATTCCAGGAGCATGGCCGGAGTAATATCCTGTGCCTCATCTATGATTACAACCAGAGATTTATCCCCTTGCTCTACCCTTGTACGCAGTACCTCTTCAAAAAGGCGTTTTGCTTTTGTCAGGGAGAATAAAGGCTCCTCACCCAGATGACGCAGCATTTCCCCATAGAAATCCCGTGGTTTCATCCCTGCCTGGCTTAAGTAAATAACTTGGTAGCGCATAGGATCAAGGGTTTGCACCAGATGGCGAACAAGTGTTGATTTCCCGCTTCCTACCTCCCTGTGAGTACTCCAAAATAACGGTGTTGGACCATCAACTGCATACGGGCAAGCGCTTCCATGTAGGCTGATGAACCGAATAACATTTCATTCTTGGGGTTCCGGGAAAAGGGAACGAGTTTATTCTCAGTTTCCATCTTCATCACCTCTGCTCTCATCATCATTCGAGGCTTTGGGGCAAAGGTTAGAGG
>NZ_CDRZ01000119.1 GCF_000946815.1 Syntrophaceticus schinkii
CAGGAAACATCATGCTCTGCATAAACTGAACCCTTAGTTTGAATCCGCGCCTTAATCCCTCCCGGAATACCAGTCAGGTGGATGACCCGGGAGCTTTTACGTATTTCTGCACCGGCTTCTCTTGCCTGAACAGCCAACTCCTGATCAAAGGCCACCCTGTCGATGGCCAACCCGTAAATCCTCTCCCCAACCAAATTGAAAATTCTATTATCGGGTGACATAACCAGGCTACCTTCGAGCTCATTGAGCACTACGTGGTTGGAAACCTGGGAAAGCTCCAAAGCCCTGGAACTGATCAGTCCGGAACACTGGAGAGGTTCACCTACAGCTGAGTGTTCCTCCCATCATTTTGCTTGCGCATTTTTATTTGATAATTTTATTTCTTTCCGTCAAGTTCAGTCTCCAGATTATGAATCCTTTCATTCAGATTTCTGTTCCTTCTTGAGTTCATCTTCATTTAGATTATCTTCACCCAGATCCCAATAGATCTCTTCTTCATCTTTCCCACGCAAAAACCCATCATTCAAGGAATTTAGTAATTTACGTTCAGACTTTGTCTTGGCCACTAACTGAAACCTCCTTTTTCCATATATTTGGAGTATACATTCGCTAGCAGCCTGATGGTATCCTTCGGGATAACTGGGAATAAATGTCGTTTTAATTTTTATATGGGTTTAAATAAAAACAAAATTCAGAGATATTTAATCTCTGAATAAAAAAAGGAACATATTGAGCATATTTTCGGCACCTTTATCAAATGGGTTTCTTTGGCTTGTTATATTCTACTGCCTCGTACTGCACCCTTGATAGGCACATTTCACAGAAATAGGTGGTCTTCGGATTTTTTTTCAAGGCGCTCGAAGTCTTTGTGTACATCTGTTATTATTTCTTTTTTACCACAGAGAGCACAGCGTACTTCCAATGTTTTTCTCCTCTCAGAGGCACTATGCCAATTCTCCCAGTACCTTTTCCAGGCAGATAATAAAACGTTTATTTTGTTCCGGTGTCCCCACTGTTACCCTGATATAGTTAGGTCGATCAAAAATATCTCCTGTACGAACGATTACCCCTTCTTTCAGCAGAGCAGTGAAGACTTCCTTGGAATCCCTTTTGATAATCTACGAAATGAAATTAGTCTCTGAGGGATATATCCCAGTCCGAGCCTTTACAAACC
>NZ_CDRZ01000120.1 GCF_000946815.1 Syntrophaceticus schinkii
CAGGGTTATCCACCCCGAACCAACCCACCCCTGCTTTGTCAAGATGGGTTTCGGTTTTTATTGCTCATCTTTATCCAGTCCCTGCCTGAACATATCCTCTCTGACATGGGGAATTGTGGGCCAACTGCATCGACTTCTTCCAAGTAAAATAATTCAACTTGATGACAAACATCATTTTATTCAAGTGATAGGTTTCGTCACGTTCAACGAGAATCCGGGAGGGAATTTTTGAGTCAACCATCAAATCAGTTAGGCACTGAATGCAGTGATACCCTTCCTCTGAAATATCTTTTACCATTTCATGTCCCAGGATAAGGCCTGTCTTGCTGTCGAGGATGAGAAACGTCTTGGGGAAATACGGCCTTTCACCTTTTTTCTCCTGAACAGGGAAGGGGGCGAAAAAGGTGTCCACCTCCCAGACAGCCTGTTTTCTTTTCCCGGAAGTCAAAATCTTTTTCAAGAGCAGTTCATCGGTGATTTCAAAAGCAACATATTTCATAATGACCGGGGCGGGCTCAAGATACCGGTCAAGCCAGGTTATTATTTCCCCCTGATAATCAGCACCGATTTCAAAGTAGCGGCTGCTGCCCATCTTTTCGATCTCAGATATGATCACTGCCTGACCGCCATGCCCCAACAGCAACAACAGCGATCACACCGGCAATCCCGATGCAATGCCGATGGTTGTAAGCACAGCCCGCATGCGGTGAGCGCGCAGGTTTTCCCATACTATTTGAGCCAGATCAGCGAAGTTCATCATTTACCTCCTCCCGCACGATCTCACCATCACGGAAATAGAGCACTCGCCTGGCATAAGCGGCGATCTCGGGTTCATGGGTTACTAAAACGATCGTCCTTTGTGCCTGGTGCATCTTTTGAAAGATCCCCATAATTTCCTGGCTAGCCTTACTATCCAGATTGGCCTGTGGGCTCGTCAGCAAGAATAACCAGGGGATTATTGGCCAGGGACCTGGCAATAGCAACACGCTGCTGTTCCCCACCGGATAATTCAGCTGGTTTATGGGTGAGCCGGTGTCCCAGCCCCACCTGTTTCAGGAGCATCTCTGCACGCTCTCTGCGCCTCCCCCCGCGGCGCACCGCCATAAACAAGGGGTATCTCCACATTGCGCAAAACATCGTGCCTGGGTAAAAGGTTGTAACTCTGAAAAACAAACCCCAATCTGCGGTTGCGCAGGTCCGCCAGTTCGTCATCTTCCAGAGAGTTCACATCGCGGTCATTGAGATAGTACTCACCTGCAGTGGGTCGCTCCAGGCACCCTAGAATACTCAGAAATGTTGACTTACCACTGCCTGAGGGTCCCATGATAGCCACAAAATCCCCCTCCGGGATCTCCAGGGTAACCCCCCGCAGTGCTTCCACCGCAGCATCCCCGCGCCCGAACACTCTCGTCAGCCCGGCAACCCTGATCACTTGTCTCCACCGCCAGTTGTACGCACTTTCTGCCCGTCTTTAATCTCGTCAGGCTCCAGGATCACCTTGTTTTTGTCCTTGATTCCCTGCTCGATCTCGGTAAAAAGTTCGTTGCTATGGCCAATTTGGACTGCACACCTTTTCGCTGTACCATTCTCTACCACAAAGACAGCCTGTTCTTCACCCTCCCCGACTAACGCTTCATTGGGAATCAAGAGGGATTGGCGCGGTTTGACACGGTAGAGCACCACATCCACCGTAGCACCTGGTTTGATGTTTATCTCACCCTTCTCTAGAGTTATGTAAACCTTAATATGAGTCTCTGTTTCA
>NZ_CDRZ01000121.1 GCF_000946815.1 Syntrophaceticus schinkii
AACTCCCTTCACTATTATAGTATTTATTAGCTTCCTCTGGCTGTTAAATAGCCAAATCCTAATTCATTGGTTGAGCCTGTGATAACTTGAATTTCTGCAGTGATCGAGCCGTCATCACCCAAACTGCCGGCAAACCCGCCAGCAATCGTATCGGCAACCTCCGGGTATCCGATAACGGTTTTCATGGATGGAAGTTTGATGACCTCATTGGCATTTCCGGCAGATACAACAGCATCTCCATGCTCTGTAGCATCAGCCAGAGACTGGGAGGCACCATCCCGCCCCGCGTACTCATCAGTGATCAGGACAGTTTTGATCCCCTTTTTCTCGATCTTGGAGCAGTTCATAACCAGATCGGCATCCGGGTTACCAAAACCCTCCTCAGAGATAATGACACCATCTGCACCGAGAAACTCCACCAGTTTGGCTGTCATATCTGAGGAGCGCTCTTTGTCAGATAGTGTCACATTTTCGTTTGTAATCACACAACCGATGAAATTGAAGTCTTTTCCATGGCCCTGATAGAGGTCGTGGATCACTGGATTGTTCTGGTGTACATAGGTGGGGTTTTTGTCACATGCGGAAACACAGTTCCCGCTGACGATAGCACCATCCATCACCTCTGTGGGATAAATAAGTGTCGGAATGATCTCTTTGGCATCAACCCCATACACATAGGTATCATGGAGCAGTCCCTGGGTCTGCAGCATATAGACATAAACAACTTTGGGCAGGTCCGGGTATTCTTTTGCCTGCTCCAGCAGTGGCTTGGTTTCAAAAACCTCAACAGAGTCAGGCTCTATATTTTGCCCTGCCTTGCCCAGATACTCCGCTGCCCTGAAACCCGCCAGTCTTACTACACGTTCATGCTGATGCTGGTGCAGCCCCTCAACAGGCTCGATCTTGACTACAACATTCATTGTTTTGGAGAAAGGTGTATACTCAGCCCCCGGGCCGGACATATCGATCACACCCTCCTGAAAGCCCACTATCTTCCCAGTGGTCACTATAGCTGCCCCTTTGAGGACATGGGTGCGCCCCTCACCGACCATATCCACTTTGCTGATCAAGCCAGGGAAGACCCCCCCATTTCCTGAAACCTTGACCCGGGGTTCGATCACATCCTTCACCGGGATGATCCTTGTCTGATCACCGGGTTTTGCTAAATAAACTTCTACCGAAGCGATGTGCTCATCATCGCCAGCTATACGGGCAAGCTCCTCCTTGTTTACAAAAAGAACCCCATCATTGACCTCGGTTTTTGACCCAAATTGAACATCCTTGATCAAAATACTGCCAACTTCTAAGCGCAATCCATTCACCCCTTTCCCTTTCGATTTTTTAGATCAGCTCCTGAAGCTTCTTTTCCACTTCTTCCATGGAAAATTCTTTACTGAACTCAGCAACCTTTTCCCCATCCTTATAAAAAGCGATGGTGGGAAGCCCCATCACCTTTTGGCTGATGGCCAACCTCCTGTTCCCACCGGTGTCCAGCTTGCAGAACTTGGCCTTGCCTTCATATTTGGCAGCCAGTTCTTCTACTTCAGGCATCAAGGCTTTACATGGCTCACACTTCTGTCTCCAAAATCCACCACAGCAACTCCCTTGAATTGGAGCACTTCTTCTTACTTGAAATTTTTCTTATCTACAGCTAGCAACGGTGTGACCTCCTTTTCGTTTTAATCTATAATAAATCTGCAATCTGTTCTTTGATCTCGATAGCTGTGAACTGCCCGGAAATTCTAGCAGCCACTTCACCCTACACAAAAAACAGAACAGCAGGAATCGTCGACTCACCTGACTAACGCTGAA
>NZ_CDRZ01000122.1 GCF_000946815.1 Syntrophaceticus schinkii
AGAGCACAAAACCGTATGATACATATATGTACTATGATCTAATAGTAAATATACCGGTATTGGTCGGAAAGACTATCGTCTTAGATGCTGGTCATGGCGGAATTGATCCTGGAGCGATATCATCTCCGGCAACCGGTAGTATCTATGAGTCTGTTTTGAATGAGCAACAGACGAGAATTCTAGGTGAATTACTATTAGAATATGGAGCAAATGTAATATATACACGGGATAGAATTCCGCCGCGTAATTCTAATATTACACTAGGTCAAGATTTAGAAAACAGGGTTGATGTTGCAAACGAAATAAGAGCTGATTTATTTTTAAGTATCCATCATGACTCTGCTTACCCAAATACTACGGCAAATGGTATTAGCACCCATTACAGTACATATAGACCTTTATTAGATAATGAGGGGCTTGCAAAAAAGAACACTATATATGGTAGTGATATTATATATGATCTCACTCCATGTGAAGCAGCAATAAAGAGCAATATACTGGCGGAAATGTTGGTAAGAAACATAGCAACTCTTGGTTTTAACATATGTCCTCAAGAAAATGGATCAGGAGCACATGATCACAATTTATATGTAACCAGAAATACGACAATGCCTTCTGTTTTAATCGAAGCCGGGTTTATGTCAAATGAACAGGAAGTATTGCGTGTAGCTGAAAAAAGTGTGCAACAATCTATTGCACAAAAGATAGTAGATACATTAATCGATTTTTATAGTTCATAGGCAACTGCTCATATTGTAAGAGAACATCAATTCCTAGCGGGTTTTAGAATTCATTGTAGATAAAGTTAACGCTATTAATTTCGGAGAACAAGAAAATGGCGATACAGCTCAATACGATAAATATATAAAAAGATATTAAAAAAATATGGTTTTTCGTTATGTTATCAATCATTTGAATGATAGTAATCATCAATTGCTTCATTGAAAAAAATCCATCCTTTCCATCCTATGTGCATTACATCTTTTAAAAAGTAAGGGTCATATTCATTAGTAGAATAATCTACAAGCTTAAAATTAGATGACTGAACCATTTGGCTGATTTCGGTATAATAGCACTGTCTGTCATTGTTATCGGATCCGCAGTAATCGTACCATTTACCATTTACAGGAACACTTACTATTAGCGGGGATATTTGTAAGTTGGTACAAATATCCAAAAACAGTGTGAAGTCTTCATATTCACTTCCGTATAAAAAAGACATCTCTGAATAACTGCCTTTAAAGCTCTCCAAATCCTTGCGTATGTATGTATCATAGTAGTCATTCTTAAGATAAAAATCGTTATTATTTGCTTCCCTTTGAGCGAATGAAACTGCAACATTTCTTTCTTTTTGCCAGTCAAAAGTTACTCTGTTATCGGAAGTATTTATGTCAACCTTATCACATGTTTTTAATAATCTGTATGTGTTTATTTTGTCTTTAGTGGAAAGAAGATAGTATTTATACTTATAGTAAGGCATCAGAATACGTAATAAAAATCTTGATATAGAAGTATCTTTTTTATATAATTCACAGTATTTATTTATGGGGATTAAGTTGGGATTATTATTTGTCAAATAATCTATTCGTTCTGCAAAAGCTATTTTCAGTGATTTATCTATATCATTATTAAACATAAAGGCATAGAAATGCAGCTCAGAAAAATTAGATTGAAAATTATTGGGGTCTATACTCCAAAGAAACCATTGAGGCGATACAATAAAAACAATTTTATTATGTTGTAAGCTTTTGCCTAGAGCACCAATATTCATAGCATGTATTAAGCTTTGACAATATCCGCGTCCAATTAAATTAACCTGAAAACCATCTTTTTTACCTTCAAAAAAGTTTGCAGGATTAAATGGTTCATCTAATAATGAACCAAGTTCTGAGGAACCATAAATCAAAATATTATCTTCGCTATCAATGGCTTTCTTTTGTAGAATTAATCCTTGATTTTTTTCCGGTGCCAGTACCCTGCCAATACGGTCATCATAATCTTTATTGACTCTTGATGTATACATTGAATCTAAGCTGATCACAGCGGCGGCAATAATAAGAAAAAAGGATAATACTAAAAAAAGTCTCTTCATTGGCAACCTCTCTTGGTTAAGTATTCGATAATCTTATTCGGAGTTGCAACATCCTCTCTCGTTATTTCTGTTGGAGCCAACTCGATTCCAAATTCCTCTTCAATGGCAGCCAAAAGTTCGATAAAGCCAAAGGAATCTATTAGGTGTGACTCAACCAAGTCAATATTCCCGTCTTTTTTTACCATATCTGTTTCGCATATTTCCTCCAGAATATCTAACAATTTTTCTTTCAAGATTTTACCTCCCAGTGTAATTAACTTTTATTATTTAGCTATTTAAACAAGTAACCGGAAAAGATCAGAAAGCCGAAACAAATGAGGTGGAAAGTGATGATAACAAACACTATATTCCACATCCTGTTATTTTTAACGCTTTTAAACCATGCACTTTTGCGTTGGTAATGATCAGTTAGTGCAAGCAAAATGCCATGGTATAATCCGTAAAGAATATAATGGATTTCCAAGCCGTGCCATATACCCATCGTTCCCATGGTAATAAGATAAGCGATGTAAGAAAGGGCATACTTGTTTTTCAGCAATTTTTTCTTAAAAAATAACATCACAAGCCTTGTATAGAGAAAATCTCGAAACCAAAATGATAGAGAGATATGCCACCTGGTCCAGAATTCTTTAATATTTCTGCTGATAAAAGGCTTGTTAAAGTTTTCAGGTGTTTTAATCCCTAATAAATAACTGGTACCAATTGCTAGTAAACTATATCCTGCGAAATCGAAAAATAAATATAAACTATAGGAGTACATGTAATTCCAAGTGTTTAGTAAAGTGTGAGTGTTGGGTATTTTGTTTATCCAATAGGTGGAGATCAGTGCTGCTATAATAAACTTATATCCAATGCCGCAAAATATTTTATGTATTCCTTCTCGAAGCAGAACCACATACTCTGCTTTAGTCATTTTTCGGTCAAGATCTTGTTTAAACCTTCTCGATCGATCTATGGGGCCTGAACTGATAGTTGGCAGGAACAGCAAAAAATACGTAAATTCAAAAGGATTTATCTTAGTAATCAATCCATCATAGATTTCAATCAACATTTGTACTGTTCTAAAGGTAAGATAGGAGATACCCAAGAATGCTATCGGGGTTTTTAGATCTATGAGAGGGCTCAGTTTTACAAGCACCAGGGGGGATATTGAAAATAAGATCATTAATCTTAAGAGCCACCGCGACTTATATTTTTTATGTAAATAACTGTATCCAAAAATTAAGACAAATTGTATTACGAAAAAAAATATGATTCTTTGAGAAAACCCAAATAAAAAATATAAGCCGATCAGGGTTGCAACCAAACCGTATCTTTTGATGGGTTTTTCTTTAAGCCCCAAGATAATTGCAGGTAATAGAAGTAAGGCGTAGATGTAACCAATAAATGAATTACTGTAAGGGATCACTGTAGCTCCTCTGTTAATGCTTTTCTGTTTATTTTTCCATTGATAGTTAAGGGCACCGATTCTCGAAATATAATTTTTCTTGGAATCATATAATCCGGGAGTATTCTACTTAATTCTTTTTTTTATCAACAACCCAATTTCAAAGTCTGTTTGTTCAAATGCTCTGTTTAAAACAACTACAGCAGTAAGATAATGTATTCTTCCGTTTTTTGATACAGGAATAACAGTTGCATGTTTTATGATAGTTAGTTCTCTAAGGGCATTATCGATTTCTTCCAATTCAATGCGATGTCCACTCAGCTTAATTTGGTAGTCAATTCTCCCAGAGTAGTGTAACATTCCGTCTTTGTAATATCCTAAATCACCTGTTTTATAGCAACGCTTCTCCTGACCGTCAAGAGTAATTTTTGAAAATGCTTTTTTAGTTATATCTTCATCTTTGTAATACCCAATGCTTACACTGTCCCCAGCGATATATATCTCGCCTTTTTTATTTTCATCACTAATTATCTCGCCATCAGAATCAATAATAAATATCTTGCAGTCGTTTTTGGCATAGCCGACAGGTAATGGATTATAGCTTTTGCATAATTTTTGGGTAATTTCAACTGCTGTTACTGCAACAGTGGTTTCAGTTGGACCATACATATTAAAAATCCTGGCATTTTTAAAACGTTCCAATAGTTTTTCCGCACATTTATTGGACAGTACTTCCCCACAAAATAGGAAAAGCTTTAAGTCAGGTAGTAACAGGTCATTAAAGCTTTTATCTGCAAGGCATAGTTCCGCAAATGAAGGAGTAGAAACCCAGACATTTATTTTTGCCTGACTAAAA
>NZ_CDRZ01000123.1 GCF_000946815.1 Syntrophaceticus schinkii
TGAAGCTTTGCTGCTGTCTCTCTGCTGCTCAGCCCGGAAAGTAACAGACTCAGGACATCATGCTCACGGGCGGTAAGTTTTACAGCCACTTCCGGTGGGATAAGGCAGGGTGCCGGTAACATATCACCGGTGTTTAGATCCTGGCAGCAATCTGCCATTAGCGAAAACTCCCGTTCGATCAAAATGGTAAGTGTCTGCAGGTGTGCAACAGCTAAGCCCAGTTCTTTCTCAGCATGCATCGAAATGTCGAGGTAGCCAAAGATTTCGCCTTCCGGATCTTTTAGTGGGCTTGCAACGCACCACCAATCTTTAAATAATCGGCAGTAATGCTGCTCACCCCGAACAGCAACAAGACGCCCGTACTCCCGCGCTAGAGCATTGCAATGCATATTAAACACAGAGATTTATTCTCCTGCCTGTTCTTCCCAACAGGGTCAAAACACGACACAAACGGGCTGTATTGATGTATAAACGGGGTTTGGGTATAAAAAACAGCCGTTGCAACGGCTGTTTTTTAGGAGCGCTATTTTTTATTATATTTTATTACCGAAAATCTCTCTTTTACTCCTTATCTTTTTTCTGCTTAAGAAAACCCTGTCTCCGGAGTCATTGTTCTTCTTTTAGTTTAAGGATAGTTGCCTGATTAAGGCCGGTAATCTTGGCGATCATTTCCAGACTGACTCCGGCTTGTAAAGCCATTCTTGCTGTCTCCATTTTACCTTCAATCTTTCCCTCTTCTCTACCCTCTGCTTTACCCTTTTCCCTACCTTCTTCCCTGCCTTCTTCCCTGCCCTTTCGTTCAGCGTTCTTCAGGGCGGAAAGCTGGTCTATTTTGGCCAACATCCGGGAGCGATAGAGAGCTCTGGTCTCGGGATCCTGGCTGAGCCGCTCCCATTCGCCTATAGCCTTATTGATGATGCTGTCGCTCAAAGCAATCTCCTCCAATTCTTGGCCAATTTTCTCGTCTTCGGTGGCCATCAACAGCAGGAACCACCTGTACAGCGGATCTGTGCTGCCTTTGAACTTTTCTGCTTTCCATTTCCGGTACATCTTCCGGAGTTCAAGGAAGTGGATTTCAGCAGCATCTGTAAGCAGAAACCCTTCGCTTTCCTCCAGAAGCCGGAATATAGTATGATGCCTTTTAGTCTGCTGCCATAGCCGGTAGTCAAGGATGTTGATGCTGATCGTCTTTTTTAATTCTTCATAGGACATGCCGATGTGCATTTGGGAGGTAAAGATACTTGACCAGTAGTAAAGAGCACGCTTTTCCATGTCATATTCGTTGGTTACCTGTATTTCAATGGTCACCTGTCTGCCGTCATCTACCCTGGCTACTATGTCCATGACAGAAAGCTTGTCATCAGCAAAGTCTCTTTCTTTAATCGGGTTGGTGACAGTCACCTGGCAGATCCGCTGCTGCTTTGGTGGTTTAAGAATGGAGTTAATCAGATCAATCAGCAAATCTTCGTTGCCGGCACTGGAAAACAGTTTCTTGAACAGGAAATCGTTTTTTGGATCTAGCCGTTCGTATTGGATTTCCTCTGTTTCGTGGTTATTGTTTATTTCATTCATCCTGGTTTCTCCTCAAGTCTTATCTAATTATACCATTTTGTTGGGGCAAGAGGTAGACATCCATATTAATCTCAGTACTGACGCATCAAAATGTTTAAAAATCTTGCGAGTACAAAAACTGGCGTTTTTATCACCGATTCCGAAGTTTTTTAGAAAAATATCCGTTCTACATGTGGCGGCACATCCTTTTCAAGCTATTTTGCTCCTTTTAACCTACTATAGCACCTTCAAATGGGCATACGGGTAGTGTACACCGTATTGAAACCGCTATGTTGAATAGAATTGCTAAGCTGCCGTTGGCCTTATTTTCCAATCATCATCCTGAACCAATCGCAGTTGGCCTGGGGATTTCATTAACTTGCGAATTCGC
>NZ_CDRZ01000124.1 GCF_000946815.1 Syntrophaceticus schinkii
TGCTGTATGGGTGCGCAGCTTTTGCTGCCCAATGAATTTATGCCGGAAGTTGATATGCAGGGCTCACTTTTTTGAGGTACAGCATCCAACTTTTTTCTACGGCTGGATCGTGGTTAGTGGGTTTAAGGCTGGGCAACAGTAGGAGGCAGTTAGGATTCCGGGGTACAGGGGTTACTGGTAGGATATCATGTCACCTGAGCGGTAGCACCTGTAACCGATAGATGATGAAAACAGGGGAGAAGTCAGGGAATATTGCGGAACTATTATGAGGTAGATTTTCGGATTTTCCGACCTCCGACTTCTGGATTTCGACATCTGCTTTTTGGGCAGAAACCCATACCCCATATCACCCAGGTGCACTATCATGAAAACAGAGGCCTAAGTCATGAACGTTGCTGAATAAAAATGAGGCAGTTCCAACAAACTTCTGACATCCGGCCTCTGACCTCTATCTTTTTCTGCCGGTCTCATAAGACCGGCTGTTTTTGTGTTCTACTTGAAGAAAAACAGAAAAAAATCTTATGTATTTTAACTGGAAATGATGGAAATGCTTGTCTATGGCTATCTACAGTGGTAAAGTATCTGAAGAGGGCTTTCTGATGTGAATGTTTAAGGAGATGAATTCATGAACAGCTTTTTTTTTAGTTCTTTTTTCCGTCTTTATGGGGGCCACGGGGCAGATGATCCTGAAAATGGGGGCGGACAAGCTGGGGAGCGTTTTTATCTCCCGGCAGGATATTATTCCTGATTTGATAAGGATCGTGACAACACCTCAGGTGCTGATCGCTTTTGCCTTTTATGCGGCGGGATTCTTTACCTGGATGAAGGCTCTGACCAGGGAAAACCTGAGTTATGTATACCCCATGGTCAGTTTGAGTTATATATTGGTCTTGTTTTACTCCTATTTTCTTTTTAAGGAACCGATAACATTAAATAAATTCATGGGTATTGTCCTCATCATTGGTGGTGTTATTTTTATTAACAGGTAAGCGTACATGCTGTTCAATCGGTACCAGCAGATAATGAAAAGGTTTCCCAGTTCTTAGGCGCCAGGCACCTAAGAACTGAGGTTGTCAACGGTGCTAGGAACTATCTTTTTTCCGGGTAGATGCCTATGCCGCCTGAGCGGCACCAAAAGATAATGAAAACAGAAGCGGACTTAAGGAATGTCGAGTTGACAGAGAACCGTGTCCCTGTCAACCTCCCCCCGAAACCACACCATGTGGCCTGGATAATGCCGGTGGCCGCGGCCATGTTAGACAAGAGAATTGTGCCCGTGTCTCCACAAGAGAGCTTCCCTGCGTTTCACATCTGTGAGACAAGAGAACCGTCCCCGCGTCTAAAAGAAGAGCCGGTTGGTCACAAGGCAGTTTCTGAACACATAAACTTCCGACCAGCCGAAGGGACCGTCCCCCTGGCAGGTCCGTCCCCCTGGCAGGTCCGCGTCTCCGCACACAGTCTGTCGCCCTCCTGTCACCTCGGGGTGAGAACTGTCTTGACCGTAACTCCCGGGATGTTCCCCAGTTTTCCTGTCATGGCGCCGATTTCATCTGTGGTTCCATCCACGATTAGGGCGATGACAGAAACCTGTCTTGCTTGATATGGTACCCCCATTCTGCCTACGATGATTGTCCCGTGCTGGCTGAGGATGGAGTTGACACTTTCTGAAGCTCTTTTCCTGTCTTCGATGACGATACCCACAACACCCAATCGAGATTCCATTTAAATACCTGGTTCAAGAACTTAACTGCTTTTTTTGTCTTTAACCTGGATTCCCGGAAAATAATACATATGATTCTCTTAAACTATATGATATAAGGGATCTTACAAGATTTTTTATTCCTCACAGGTATTAATAATCTATACCTGCGAGGAGCAAGAAATGTAGTTGTAATCGTCAACTAAAAAGTGATCCACCGCGCTAATTAAAACTGATCCACTCTTCATCCTGATGCGTATTCCAATAAAAGTGGCCACTCAAGTCCATAGGTATAAAAACGTGGGAATTCAGGCTTTAAACCAGTTAAGCGGCCTTCCCATGACCAGGATTTTGCTCCTTTCTGTATTGGATTTACCTGTTCTGGGAACAGGCCATTTGGGGAAGGTCTTAGTCAGAGATTATGTATCGATAAAGATTTCATGCCCTTAAGGATTACATGTTTATAAAGAGTATGCGTCCCAAGGGATTACGTGCCCATAAAGATTACGTGTCCTTAAGGGTTGCGTATCCCTGGAGATTATGTATTCTTTAAAGAGAAGGGTGCCAGTGATCTTTCCAAAATACCGTGCAGGAAAGCCAGCAGCACTCCATAATTGACGATCGGGACTCCTTTTTCCCTGGCCTTGTTGATGCGGTAAAGCATCTGGCGCCTGTTGATCATGCAGCCTCCACAGTGAATGATCAGTTTATAGTCACCAAGGTTTTCCGGGTAAGTGAAACCGCTGTACCAGTGAAAATCAAGACCTCCCACACGCTGCTGCAGCAGACGGGGGATTTTTACGCGGCCGATGTCATCATCCTGGCGGTGGTGAGTGCAGGCTTCGGCGATGAGCACCATGTCTCCGCTTCTCAGCTGGTTTACTGCCTCTGCACCCCGTGCCAGTTCCTGGAGATCCCCTTTGCTGTGGGCAAAGAGGATGGAGAATGAGGTCAAAGGAACTGAAGGGGGGACTATGGCGTCTACATAGGGAAACACCTGGGAATCGGTGATCACCAGGTGGGGCGGCTGTTTCAGTTGGGTGAGGGCCTGTGGAAGCTCGCTGTCCCGGGTGACAAAGGCTGTGCCGCCGTGGTCGAGGATGTCTCTGATTGTTTGCACCTGGGGAAGGATAAGCCTTCCTTTGGGTGCCGCTTTATCGATGGGCACCACCAGCAGTATGACATCACCAGGGTTGATCAGGTCGCCGGCAATGGGGTGATCCTCAAAACCCGCGGGAGCCAGCTGAATGATGCGCTCTTTCAGTTGGGGAATCCCTTCACCTGTCAGGGCGCTGATTCCCAGCAGGGGGATGTCCAGGGATTTTTGCAGGGAATCGAGATCCGCCAAACCGGTATCTATTTTATTTACCACAGTGATCAGGGGGATGCCGTGTTTTTCGATCTCTTCCTTTAAATGTGTCTCAAAGTCATTTATATCAGCCACCGGGTCGATCACCATGATGGCCAGATCTGTTTCCTCCAGGACACGGCGGGCTTTGCGGGCGCGCAGTTCGCCCAGGTCCCCGGTGTCATCGATCCCCGCGGTGTCGATGAGCATGCAGGGGCCAACAGGAAGTATTTCCATGGCCTTGTAAACCGGGTCCGCGGTGGTACCGGGGACACTGGAGACCAGGGCGATTTCCTGGCCGGTGAGGGCGTTGATCAAGCTGGATTTTCCGGAATTGCGCCTGCCGAAGATGGCAATATGCAGGCGGTTTCCCCTGGGTGTTGTCTGCATGATGATGCTCCTTTCCGAAGGCCGAAAACTAACTTGTGGCTGTGTGTTATCTACATATTGCTGCTTCTTTCCGAAGATGATACAGGCCAAAAACTTGCTAACGGCTGTGTGTAATCTACATTATGTTCTTTCCCCAAATGTCAATAAATTTGGCAATTGCGGCAATTACGATGTGCGAACGCTGACTCCGTTACGTTCCTTTACAGTTGGTAGAATTATCAGGCCTCATAGTTCCTAAATGACAGAGGAAAAAAGTGTGACAAAAGGACCGTCCCCCTGTCACGTTTTAGAAATAGAGGTCTCTCTGCCCATCTTCCAGGAGCTTCAGTCTTTGCTTTGTTATTCCACGTACTTTTTCGTTGTCGATGCAGTTGAGGTTATCCTGGATCACCTTTTCTCCGATCTCTCTGGTTTCGGGTGAAGCGTAGTCCAGCAGGTATTCTTTAAATGTCAAAATGGCGTTTGGCCCACACACATTGCCGATTTTGCCGGTTTTAGCCAGGGACATGAAGCGGTCTCCTGTGCGGCCGCTGCGGTAGCAGGCTGTGCAGTAGCTTGGGATGTTGCCGCTGTTGCAGACCGTCTGGATTATCTCTTCCGGGGAACGGGTGTCGTCAACAAAGAACTGGGGTACGTCTTCCTCATGAATGTTCTCCTCGCTATAACCGCCTACTCCGGTGCAGGAGCCGGCACTCATCTGGCTGATTCCCAGTGCGACCAACTCCTCACGGTAGCCGGGGCGTTCCCTGGTGCTGATGATCATGCCTGTATAGGGGACAGCCATCCTGAGAACAGCGACCACTCTTTTAAAGTCCTCATCGGCAACCAGGTGGGGGAAGGTCTGCAGGTCAACCCCCTCTGCCGGTCGCAGCCGCGGTACGGAGATGGTATGGGGGCCTACCCCGAATTCTTTTTCCAGGTGGATGGCGTGCATGAGCATGCTCATCACTTCAAAGCGGTAGTCGTAAAGCCCGAAAAGCACGCCGATTCCCACATCATCGATTCCCCCCTGCATTGCCCGGCCCATGGCGGTGAGGTGCCAGAGGTAGTCGGATTTGGGGCCTTGAGGGTGCATTTTCTTGTAGGTTTCCTGGTGGTAGGTTTCCTGAAAGAGTATATAGGTGCCGATTCCGGCCTCTTTGAGTTTTCTATAATTCTCCACGGTGGTGGCGGCGATGTTGACATTGATTCTGCGGATATTGGAGTTTCCTTCTCTTACACTGTAAATGGTCTTCATGGCGTCAACAATATACTCGATGGGGCATTCTGTCGGGTGTTCTCCGGTTTCCAGGGCGATGCGCTTATGCCCCATTTTCAGCAGTGCTCTGACCTCCCGGGCGATTTCATCCATGTCCAGTTTGCGGCGCTTGAGGTCCTTGTTGGAGCGATGGTAGGTGCAGTAAACACAGTTGTTGATGCAGTGGTTGCTGATATAAAGGGGGGCGAAAAGGACAAGGCGCTTGCCGTAGATCTCCTCTTTGATCTCTTTGGCTACTGTGAACATCTGCTGGAGCAGATCCGGATCAGTTGTTTGGATCAGGGCTGCCACCTCATGGGGTTCCAGGCCGCGGGCCTGCCGTGCTTTGGCGATGATCTCCTGAATTTGGGAGGCTGGAGGGCTGCTGTTTTCTTCCAGCAGCGACCAGATCTCTTGCTCATTGATGAAGTTTTGCACTACGGAATCACTGTGGCTTCTGTCCGAATTGCGGGTCTCCTGATTATCGTTGAGGTTTTGCGCTGCGGGATCAGTGCTGCCTCTGTCCGAATTGCAGATCTCCTGATTATCGATGAAGTCCTCTGGACTTCCGAATTTTTTATCCATTTTGATCACTCCTCATTTTTGATTATTTTGAGATGAGTTGAACGGAACCGTCCCCGCGTTCCTCCCCTTGTCTCTCGTTAGAGAGCCCGTGTCCGGGATCTGCAGCCACCGAGCGGCCGATTTCCGCTGCCAGTTGTTGTGCCTGCCGGTACTCTTCTAGCGGGGATGTCTTCTTCGGGTAGATTTCATATAACAACCTGTATTTCATGGGTGTCAGGTTGACCATGAGTACATTGGCACCACCTGTTAAAGCAAGGCGCTGGCCTTCTGAAGAGGTGTACGTGCAGGTGCTTACACAGTTGCTTTTACAGGTACTTTCTGGAGCAGCGGTGCTTCCCGGAGCAAAGGTGTTTCCTGGTGCAGCGTTTTTCAGTGTGGCGGTGCCTTTTAGAAAAGCGCTTGTGCCTGTGCTTTTACAGGTGTTTCCACAGGTGGTTTTTGTAGCAGCGCCGTTCCTCGCAGCGGCGCTTCCCGCACCGGCATGGCTTTCTACAGCATCGATGTTCCTCAAGGCAGTGGTAGCCGGGAGGTGTGACCAGGGAAGCAGCAGCCGGGTGAGGGCCAGCACCCTCAGGGTCAGGTCTAAATTCCCGGCCGGGAAGTCTTTGAGCGGTGTTGCCGGGTGGGGGAGAAAGGGTCCGATGCCTGCCATATACAATTTCAGTCTGTGCATGAGGATGATGTCCTCTGCCAGCATGGCGGCGGTTTGTCCTGGCAGTCCCACCATGTTTCCTGATCCAGTCTGGTATTCAAGCTTTTTCAGCTGTTTAATGCACTCCAGGCGTTTATCCAGGCTGCTGCCTGGATGGAGCCGGCGGTAAAGCTCGCTGTCAGATGTTTCGAATTTGAGCAGATAGCGGTCTGCACCGGCTTCACGCCAGATTGCGTAGTCCCTCTCCGGGCGCTCACCCACACTCAGGGTTACAGCGATACCGGTTTTTTTGATTCTCTCTGATCACCTCTGCCAGCACCTGTGGGCCGTAGGTGAGGTCATCCCCTGACTGCAGGACAACGCTGAGGAACCCTTTTTCCGCTGCCTCTGCTGCGGTTTTGATGATCTCCTGTGGTGACATTCGGTAGCGGGGAAGTTTTTTGTTGTCTCTCCTGATGCCACAGTAGGCGCAGTTTCTGATGCAGTAGTTGGAGAATTCGATCAAGGCCCTCAGGTGGATGCCGTTCCCCACATATTCCTGGCGCAGGCGGTCAGCCTCATCCCGCAGCAGGGAGGTGGTTTGTGGGTTTTCGCTCTCCAAAAGGGCGGTGATCTCTTCTTTTGTCAGCATGTTGTGTTTCCGGTAGCGGGCGATGATCTCCACTACGGGCATCAGGTGACCTCCTTTTTTTATCGTTGATTGTTGAAAGCAGTGCTGTACAGGCTGTGATCCAAGCTAATACCCAGGAACGGCTGTGTGTGTTTCCCACAGGAGTGTGAGACAAGAGAACCGTCCCCGCGTCTCAGAAATGCACCGGGAACCGTCCCCCTTGCACGCCAACCGCCAAAAAAGGCCTGCCCCCTGCATTTTGTACGGCAGAGGGCAGGCCCATTAAAGACCCGTTATCCCCCTTGCCTTGAGGACATTATCATCTCTTGATTGTCCCTTGGGCGCAGGTGGTCATATTTGTTTTAATTTATGCGAAGCAGTGAACGATTTGACCCCTTTTAGAGAATTTCTTTGTTCTTTGGTTTGTAGGTTGTGTGCAGCAACTGGTGGGATTTGTGCCCCAGTGGTTCTTTGAGGAAGTCTTCGTAGATTTGTGTGATTTCCGGGTTTTCGTGCGATTTTCTGATGGGGCATGCTTCATCTTCAACATAGATGGCATTGATGCGTTCTTTTCTTTTTATATTGCTCTTGGTAATGGGCTGTCCGCCGCCGCCGATGCAGCCTCCCGGGCAGGCCATGATCTCGATGAAGTGGTAGGGAGATTCGCCTGCTCGAACCTGATCCATCAGTTTACGGGCGTTCCCCAGGCCGTGAGCGACCGCTACCTTGACTTTGGTGCCCTTGAGGTCTACTTCCGCTTCTTTGATACTTTCGAAGCCGCGCACTGCTGTGAAGTTTACATCTGTGAGTGTTTCACCTGTGACAACTTCGTAGACTGTGCGCAAAGCGGCTTCCATCACACCGCCTGTGGCTCCAAAGATGACCGCTGCTCCTGTATACTGGCCCATCCAGGGATCAAATTGGCTGGGCTCGATCTTGTCAAAGTCGATCCCAAACATGCGGAAAAGTCTTCCCACTTCTCTGGTGGTCAGCACCAGGTCCACATCCTGGAACCCGCTGTCATTCATCTCCGGTCGTGCGGCTTCGAATTTCTTGGCTGTACAGGGCATGATGGAGACTGAATAGATCTTGGACGGTTCGATATTCATTTTTTCCGCCCAGTAGGTTTTGACCAGTGCCCCGAACATCTGCTGGGGTGACTTACAGGTGGAGAGGTTATCCAGCAGATCCGGGTAAAAGGTCTCGATGAAGTTGATCCAGCCAGGGCTGCAGGAGGTCATCATGGGGAGTGTCCCATTCTCCTTCAGCCTCTTGAGAAGTTCATTTCCTTCTTCAAGGATCGTCAGGTCAGCGGTGAAGTTGGTATGCAGGACATAATCCAATCCGACACGCCGCAGTCCTGCCACGAACTTGTCCATGGGCATATCACCGGTAGCCATACCCACTTCCTCACCGATGGCCTCCCGGACCGCAGGGGCGATCTGAGTGACCACCACTTTATCGGGGTCAGCCACTGCTGCCAGGAATTCATCGATCTGCTCATTTTCGGAAATGGCTCCCACAGGGCAGGCATGGATACACTGGCCACAGAGGACACAGCCGGTCTCGGCCAGCGGTTTGCCCATCACAGGGGAGATACCGATTTCATAACCGCGTCCCTCAATACAGAGGGCGTTCACTGTCTGGATGACACTGCAGGCATCAACACAGCGGCGGCAGGCGATGCATTTATCCGGTTCGCGCACTATGGATACTGTGGAGCGGTCTTCCGGCAATCCCTTCAATTTCAAGGGGAAGGGGTTGTCGCGGATCCCGTACTCTTCCACCAGGGCCTGCAGTTCACAGTTCTGATTTCTGATGCAGTTCAGGCAGTCCTGTGGGTGGTGTCCCAGGATCAGCTGCAGGATCATTTTCCTGGTTTTGATCACCTGTGGTGTGTGTGTGCGGACGACCATTCCTTCATTCACCTGGGTTTCACAGGCCGCCTGCAGCAGTGGTTGTCCTTCTACTTCACAGACGCAGATCCGGCAGTTGGCCTTGACCGCCTGATCAGGGTGGTGACAGAGTGTGGGAATTCTGATGCCCACTTCTTTTGCTGCATCCAGAATGGTGGTACCTTCAGCTACAGAGAGTTTAATGCCGTCTATACTCAGGTTGACCATCTGCCTTACCTCCTTTCCCCGTTCAAGAGATTGAAATGCTTGATGGCGCTGAGGACAGGTACGGGTGCTGCCTGGCCGAGTCCGCAGAAACAGGCGACTGCCATCATCTGGCCCAGGTCGGAAAGCAGGTCGAGATCAGCACTGACACCGCTACCGGCACTGATTTTTTGCATCAGGTCATGGATGCGCATAGTGCCCTCCCGGCAGGGGGTGCACTTGCCGCAGGATTCATGCTCAAAAAATTGGCTGATTTTACAAACGATATCCCGCAGATCTCTGCTCTCGTCAATGACGAATACAGCGCCTGAGCCCAGGGCTGCCCCGATCTTCTGCATGGCATCAAAAGCGATGGGTGTATCCAGGTACTCCGGTGGGATCAAGGCACCTGAGTTCCCCCCGATTTGGACGGCCTGCAGCTGTTTACCACTGGCGATGCCCCCTCCGAACTCATAGATAACACTTCTGATTGTGGTGTTGGTCGGCACTTCGATAAATGTTTTGTTGACCAGATCACCTGTGAGCGTCATCACCTTGGTTCCGGGGTAGGAGGGGTCACCGATTCCGGCGAACCAGGCACTTCCTTTTTCAACAATCTGAGGAATATTGGCTAGGGTTTCCACATTGAGAACTGCAGTGGGTTTGCCCCACAGCCCGCTTACCGGTGGGTAGGGCGGTTTAGAGCGAGGCTCACCCCGTTTACCTTCAATAGACTCTATCAAAGCGGTTTCTTCACCGCAGACATAAGCACCGGCGCCCATACAGATTTCCACCTGGAAATCACCTAATACATCTTTTTCTTTGGCCTGTGAGATGGCAGTGTTCAAGATATCTGCCACATAGGGGTACTCAGCGCGCAGGTAGATGATCCCTCTTTTTGCACCCACAGCATACCCGCAGATGGCCATCCCCTCCAGGACTGCCTGGGGATCGCTTTGCAGGATGATGCGGTCCTTATAGGTTCCAGGCTCTCCCTCATCAGCGTTGCAGAGAATAAACTTCTCCTCACCAGGTGCATCACAGGTAAAACGCAGTTTTCTGCCAGTATTGAAACCAGCTCCACCACGCCCCCTGAGACCTGATTTCTCGATCTCTTCGATGAGGTTGATAGGGCTTATGCTGCGGGCTTCTTCCAGCGCTTTATAGCCGCCGGCATTGATGTAATCATCGATTTTTAAACTATCAATTTTGTCATAATTGCGCAGAACAATGCGCATTTCAGCTTCCACTGTTTTTCCTCCTTTCAAAAAAGATTTAATACCCAGCTAAAATAGCGGGGATATTTTCCGGAGCAACATCGACATATGGCTTCCTGTTGATGGTGACTACGGGTGTTCCCTGGCATTGGCCAACACACTGTGTAAACTCCAAAGTAAACTTGCCGTCCGGTGTTGTCTCTCCCATTTTGATGCCCAGCTCCTGTTCCAGGGCAGCTACTATTTCGTTAACTCCTGCCACATGGCAGGGAGCGCTTTCACAAATGCGGATTACATTTTGGCCGCGTTGTTTGGTGGCAAAGTAGGAGTAGAATGTAGCTACTTCATAGGCGTCTTTTGTTGGGATGGCGAATACCTTGGCTGCAGTGAGGATGGCCTCCTCCGGTAGAAAACGGATCTTCTTTTGGATGGCATGGTAGGCCTGGATGATCCCTCCCGGAAGCCCCTTATGTTCATCAAGGATCTCTTCATAGTTGCTCACAGTTTGCACCTCCTTCCTGATATGATTGCTTGCACCTCCTTATTGAATGATTGATTGAAAGAAGTTTTATCTATCTGTATTGTTCGATCGGCAAGTTCCATATTTAAAAAAAAGTGAGGAATTGGCCAATAAAAAAAAGGACCATATTTAATTCCTGCTCCCTGATGGGAGGTCAGAACCTTCATGGTTCTTTTCACGTTCTATATATTATTTTGAAAGCGTACTCTCCGGAAGGTTACCCCCTTCTTGAAGGGCATGACTCTGGAGGGTTGAAAGACTAAAATACTATAAATAACTCTGTCGTAATACTATTCTTCCTTAAACAGATAATTCCTTCTCGATCTGAAAATAATTTATTACTCGAGTATGGCCTTTCTGTGTTCCTCCAAATTATCAGCTACCTGACGAAAGATCTCGATGAACTCTTCTATTTTGTCTTCGGGGATTCCAGCAGCGGCAGCTATTACCAGGTCAGCGTACTGCTTTTGGATATGCTCTTCTTCTCTGCGGGCTTTTTCAGTCAAGTAGACCAAGTAGGCTCTTTTGTCTGTAGGGCTGTGTTTACGGGTAATATATCCTTTTTTCACCAGAGACGTGACCGTCCTGGAAATAGCCGGTTTGCTGACATCAACTCCGGATACGATATCATCCTGTTTTACTCCGTCACCATTCGAATACAGAAACATTAAAACATTGGCCTCTGCACTTCCCAGGTTTTTTTCCCGCAAGGCATTGATCACACATAATTGGCCTGCCTGGATGATCCTGCTGGAAATGCTTACTAGAAGTTGAAATCTTGTCAATGCAACTGCCCCCTTTAGGGAGTATTTTACCCTTTTTAGCTTACTCTGTTTTCTGTTAAGATTCAACTGTAGGTGATAGAGGGATGGGTATTTTGTCACGTTTTTTTTTGTGATATGGGAAGGGGACGGTAAAGAGATCAGGAGAACCGTCCTCCTGATCTCTTCTGTCACCTATGAGAACAGATTTTTGAAAAAGTTCTTGATCGACTGCCAGGGGGTATTTTTTGTCGGTTCCGGTGCAGACTCTGCTGCGGGTTCGGTTATTTCAATACCTTCCGTCCGCAGGAGAAACTGGACCTGGCTATTGCTGTTGTTGGTGTTATCCATAAAAGATTTGTAGTCATCAGCTAGAATCTCAAGCTTATCTGTGACAGCCTGGCCGCGCTTCAGTTCATTGAACTGGCCTCCTGATTCTTTTTTCGTGGTTGATATGCCATCTGCTGCTTTGAGGAGTCCATCTGCAAGCTGTCCCTGGCCTTTGGCCAACTCCTTCATGCCGCTGCTTAAGGATGGTGTCTCCTGGGCAAGGCGTTGGGTGCCCTGGTGGATTTCACCCAGGCCGCTGTTGAGCATGTTTACAGCATCAGTAAGCAGAGCCAAAGGGTCATTTTCTTGAGAAGGTAAAGAAGGTAAAGAAGGAACATTATTAGGATTTTCAAGGTTTTTGATCAGTGCATCGATGCGCACGTGGGCCTCATAATTTTCTGGATTCTCTTGCGGGCTTGGGATTGATTGCTTTAGCTGATATAATTGCGTGATTAACTCCTGTGTCTGCTGTGTTTGCTGGGCTAACAACTCGGTTAACTGCTGGGTCAGCTGTTCATTTGATGCTGCCAGTTGCTGACGCAACTGCTCCAACCCACCAGCCAGCTGTCCGGATCCCTCATAAGCCCCTTTCACACCCTCTTCCAACTCCCCAAGACCTGCGGCAACCTGGCTGCAGCCGTCAGCGATCTTTTCCTGGTTGCGCTGTATCTCCTGGGCGGCGGATCCCATTTTATTCAGTGAGCTTTCCAACTGACCGAGACCGACGATCAGTTGGTTCAGCTCGCTATCCATATCTAATGATGGCAAAGGAAGAACCGTCGGCAGAGCGGCGATTTCGATAGGGTTCAGCTCGATGTTATTTCCCTGCATCTCCAAAGAGATTTCCTCTTTAGGAAAGGGGAAGACCATCCAGGCTACCTGGATTTGATCTCCAACTACTACCTGGCTGGCACCTGGGGTTTTTATATTTTTCCATTTTCCTGCGGGTATAGTTGTGGAAACCTGAAACATAAAGGGCGTATACAGTGTTTCTTCTGCTGAAAGCTGTTTTCCCTGCTGCCCTTGATAGGACAGCATGAACTTCTGTTTAGAAAGGTTCTCCAGGTGAATATTTACTTTCAGGTTTCCGTTTTTTCCGGCAAGCTGCTCCGGCTTGATCGGCTTGCCGTCCAGGGTGTAATCGATGACAATTTTAAAGGGCAGTTCCTTATCGGTAAGGCCCTGGTAGAACAGCCCCTTTTCTTCAAAGGCCGAGGATGGCCAGGATATTTGGTCTTTGCCCATCCGGGGTTTGACATCAGAGCCGCTGTTATTGATTTCACGGTAATTGCCATAATCAGTCCAGCTATCACCATCGGGTGTTCCGTAGGCCCAGTTGACCACCTGCACCTCTTTGACTGTGCCGTCATTGGCCAGCAGTCCGTAGACTTGTTTCGTTTTTCTGCACAGCAGCCATGGTGGGGCAGGGGCAGATCAACACAAACACAAGAAGCAAAACCAGGAAGCGTTTTTTCACAGTTATCCTCCTTTATCGGTTATTTTCTGTTTGACGGACCGGTTCACCAGCCGGTTTATCAGACGGTTCAATCACAGGTTCGATCGCGGTTTCGATTGCAGCCTGCGGCCATCTCCAGGTAGTGCGGGCGATCACTTTGTCGCTCAACAACAAAAGTGAAGGCAGTATGAAGAGGATGGTGAGCATGCTGATAAATGCGCCGACTCCCAGCATGCCGCACATCTGTCCGGCCATTTTTATCTTGGAAAAAGAGGCCACAGCTATGGTGCTGACCGTAAGAGTCAGTGAGCTGGTAAGAATGGAGCGGCCGCTGCGTTCCACAGCCAGGCGCATGGCTTCTTGAGGTGGATGTTCCTGGAGTGACTCTCTATATTTGCTGGTCAGCAGGATGGCATAGTCCACTGTTGCTCCAAGCTGCACCGATCCCAATACCAGATATGTCACAAAGTAGAGTTCAGTTCCGCTGAGGAAAGCCCCGGATAGGTTGACCCAGATGGCAAACTGGATTGCTAAAACCAGGAGAACCGGCAGTGTCAGTGAGGAAAAAGCTATGGCGATGATCATGGCAATTGCCAGGGCCGAGATCATGTTCACCCGCGCAAGATCTTTATTGGTAAGGTTTCTTAAATCCTGGATCAGGGCTGCTTCACTGCTCAGATAGACATGATCATAAAGTGAGCCGGTGGTTTTTTTGATTTGGTTCAGGGCCTTGTCTGTTCGGCTGTCTGCCTGCCCGGTGCTCAGTTCAACTGCACAGTAGGCATAGCGGCCGCCGCGAAACTCTGATTTCACATCATCAGGAATGAATTCTTCAGGGATGTGGGGTCCTGTAAATGTAACCAGAGAATTAACTGATTTTACCTCCGGGATGGTTTTAAGGTGTTCTGTGAGCTCCTGTTCTGTAGCCAGTCCGCGGTCTTCGAATATTACGTAAACTATTTCTGCGACACCATGCTTCTGCTTCAAACGTTCAGCATCAGCCACTGCGGTGATTTCCTTGGAGAGACCCTTTTCCAGACTGTAAAAGACACCCACATTCTGCTTGAGAAAAAATGCCGGAACCAGGAGTATCAAAAAGAGAGCGAGGAATGCTGTGCGCCGGTTGACCACCAGGTTTGCGGCCTTAGTGAAGTTGGGGAGCAGGATGCGGTGCTGGGAGCGTTCGATCTGCTTTTGGAAGATCAAGATCAGTCCCGGCAGCAAAAGCAGTATACATATCAAGCTGAAGATAACACCTTTGGCCAGAACCATTCCCATATCACGCCCGAGACCGAACTGCATCGTCACCAGGGCCAGAAAACCGGCTATGGTTGTCAAGGCGCTGGAGGTGATGGCAGTGCCGGTGCGGGAAAGGGCCACAGTCATGGCCTGATCAGGGCTGTCATGCTTATCCTTTTCCTCTTCAAAGCGGTGGATCAAAAAGATGCCGTAATCCATAGTTACGGCCAGCTGTAAAACAGCTGCCACAGCCTGGGTGATGTAGGAAACCGATCCCATGAAAACATTGGTTCCCATGTTGTAGACTACAGAAAACCCTACTGTAATTAAGAGCAGAACAGGCTGCAGCACAGAACTGGTGGACAGGGACAGAACGAGAAAGATGGCGGTCACTGCAATCAATATATATAAGTACTGTTCTTTGCTGAAGACATCGTTCAGATCCAGGAGAATCACCGGAAAACCGCTGATAGTGGCCTTTGGTCCTGCCAGTTCCCGGATCTCTCTGACCGCCTCCTGGGTGACACTGGATGTAGAATTGTGGATGAACTGCACCTGTATAATAGAGGCATCACCGGATTCAAAGTTTTTTCGTATCTCTTCAGGAATATAAAATGAAGGGACACTGGGGTGATAGAGATCATCGAGCCAGCTGGCTTTTTCGACACCAGGTACCTTCTGAATGCTTTCTTTCAACTGGGCAACCTGGTAGGGATCCTGGTTTTCGACCATGACATAAACATTGGCCGCGATCCGGAAATCCTTTTCCAGAATATCCTGGCCCTGTTTGGAGCTCAGGTGTTTGGGCAGGTAGTCGGTTACATCATAGTTTATTTGTGTTTGTAAATAGCCTATTAGGGCGGGTATTAACAGAATGGAAGCGATGATCAGTAAAATCTTTCTATGCTTGACAACAAAATTAGACCACTTCACAAATAAATCACCGCTCCTTTTAAAGAGTGTAAGCCTTGCTTGGGAGAGTTAACGGTTATGGTGTTAACTGAAGACACCTTACAGTATATAGCAGGATGGTTAACGCGTCAACCAATTATTCCGGGGGGACAGCACCTGTTTTTCTGCAAATAGGTATATTACAATGTATTTACAGCTTGTTAATCAGAAATGCTCACTTTTTCATCCTCCGAAGAATCGGTATTGATGAACTATAGGTGGAGAGTTCCGGGGACTGCTGTTTTGAATGAATATATGGAAGGAATTCGCTGTTTTCCTGTAGAAAAAATAGTGAATGGCTTTGCATTTTACAAACAGCCAGTTTTCCGGTTGTCGACGGCGGCTGGCTGTTTTTATGATATGTGGGAGGTGGGAAGTTGGAAGTGAGAAAGGATGTGGGATGTGTGAGGTTAGAGGTGGGAATGGAGAATAGATGTCAGAAGTCAGAAGTCTGATGTCGGAAAAATGATGGCACTTGCGACAACAAAGGAGCGGCCGCGAACAAGGCGGCTCTACTATCTTAAATTAGCCTTGCAAAAAAGTTTGAAGCGGAAAAAGACAGCGGTATATCTTATAACAGCAAAGGGCTCATAGCAAAACAGAATGTCTGCCCTTGGAAGGTGATAGGTAAATGCAGCAGAAAGAATTGAAGCAGGGTATTACAGAAGCGGTTCCGATAGTGCTGGGGTATCTGCCTGCTGGGTTGGTGCATTTGGGGGTCTGCCAAGGAAGGCGGGGATGTCTGTGGCTCAGGCAGTCATGATGTCTGTACTCTGTTTTACCGGGGCCGGCCAGTATATTGCGATAGGGATTATGCAGGCGGGAGGAGCAGTGATCACCATTATCCTGGCCAATATCCTGGTTAATTTGAGGTATCTGCTTTTCTCTACCTCAACTGTACCTTATTTAAAAGACAGGGTGCAGCCATTGGTGGCCAGTTTGCTTTCCTACGGTTTAACCGATGAAACCTATGCCGTGGCCATGAACCACTACCAGGACCATCCCGCTACTGCTTCTTATCTAGCGGGTTTAAATCTGACCTCCCACCTGGGATGGATAGGCAGCACCCTTTTGGGGGCGCTCCTGGGCAGCTTTATTACAAACACAGATCGGTTGGGATTGGGATTTGCCCTGCCTGCCATGTATACCTGCTTACTGGTTTTGATGATCAACCGGCGAACCGATATCTGGGTTGCTGTGTTTACAGCGGTGACCTGCCTTGTCATTGGGTATCTGGTCCCGGCGATGATGGATAACCTCTCAAACCTGATCATAGCCACGGTCATCGGTGCAACTTTAGGGGTGATCATTAATGGACAACACTAGTATCTGGGTCATGATTATTGGAGTATCTATAGTCAGCCTTACACCGCGTATCTTTCCTGTTGCCTTTTTCTCCCGTTATGAATTTCCAGCTATAGTTAAGGAATGGCTGTCCTTTGTTGCTCCGGCGGTTTTAGGGGGGCTGACAGCCTTAAGTATTCTTGCTCCCCAGGGGAAGATCGATATCAGTATACAAAACATCTATATCTGGGCGTTTATACCTACAATTGTTGTTGCAGTTAAGTTCAAGAATCTGTTTATCACCTTGTTGGTGGGTATTGTAACCATGGCTTTTCTCTATAATTTTCTTGGTCTGTAACAAAAAGAGTTGGAATGTCGCACATAATGTAAAATATTCTGTCATTTTCAACTCTTTTGCAGGGAAATGCCAGAAAAGAGTTGAATGATATAGTGTACAGTTTAATTTGATTAGTTTCGGGGCTGGATTATCTGTATGGGGGCGCTGTTGGGTGGATGAGATCACACTAGGTTTGATTCTTTTTCGGTATATACCGGAAACAGCTTTAGTTGTTACTTTATCTTTGATTTTAACTGGGTATGAGGCGAAGCTGAAAACAGTGACTCTAATAACAGTTATCGGAGCGCCTCTCATAGCTGTGATCAGGTCATTTTCTCTAACCCCCGGTGTCAATACCATCATTATGCTGCCTGTTTTAATTCTCCTAATCACTTTTTTTTTGTAGAATAGGGATTCTCTCGTCTTCAGTCGCCTCCGGTCTTGGGTTAATTATTATGGGATTGACGGAAACAGTTTATACATTTTGTGTCACTAAATTGACTGGAATCGAAATCAAGATTATTTTGGCAGACCCGATCCTGAGATTACTCGTTGCTGTACCGGAGTATATTTTTTTAGCAATAATAATTATCATCTGTAAGCGATATCATCTAGTGCTGATCAACATCCGGGAGCTCAATGAAATAAGGCGGATCAATGACTATGAAAGATAGATATTCAATCGGTGCAATAATTGTATTGGGGATCGCCAGAACCCGCGCTCCCATTATTTAACATGTCTACATTTTAACTGTTCCGGAATTTCCATTTATAGTACTTGGAGAAAGCGTAAAAAACTTATATCTCCTGAAATCTTTGTCTTCAGGAAACGATTTTTTGATTATTTATTTTCCATGGGGCACTCTATATCATCGAATAGTCGCCTTCATACTAGCATGTGATCAAAAGATACGTGCTAGCTCCTGTCCTGATATACTCCAAGCATTACGCATCTTCTCCGCTATCTCTCTGACCGCTAAACCTAC
>NZ_CDRZ01000125.1 GCF_000946815.1 Syntrophaceticus schinkii
TCAAATTGAGTGAGAGGCAACACAAGCCTGTGTTTTTTATGTAGATCCATATATATGCTTATATATTGATTTTTTAATTCTGCAAGTTCGATATTGAATGTTCTAACAAAATCATCATCTATGCTGTCCAGATTTTTGATGAACATGTCTCCATTTTTAATTTTAATTTTATTGATGCTTTCTACCCATGACTTGTCCTTTAAAACTACTTCTGCCCCTGAAAGGTATGTAGTATTGGCATCTATCTTGGATTTTAGTTCCTTTATTCTATCAATTTCCGTCAGCTGCTGAAGAACGGCTGCTTGTTTTTCAATATCTTCTTTAGTAAATTTGAAGTTTTTAAGTTTCGCCTGGGTGTTGTAAATTTTAAGCGAATCAAAGAAATCCTTGAAACCTTTGATGCTATCTTTATAACTTTCTACCTTATATGACTCTAAGGAAGGTTTGCCCCAAACAGATATATCCCCATTGAGAAATACAAGTGCTTTTAAGGCTTTATCTATATATTCATCGGCTTTCTCCAGCATACTGACGACAGCATCATCCCTCATGTTGGCATTAACAACCTGCCCTGGAGGCAAATCAAGCATTTCAAACAGCTTTTTTAGCACAGCTACAGGTATATCTTTCGGCTTATCGCAATGCTTGAAATCAATCAAATAAGAAGTATTCTCTGCTGCAAGTTCCTTGAGCATTGTGGCATCAAAAGTCTTGCCTCCGGCAGTAAGGGTTATATCCCCGCTGTATACTAGTGATGATAATATTAGAACCACCCAAATGGGTTCCAGTTTAAACTCTGTATCATATTCTGCTTCCTCATTGATCCTGTCAATGATATCCCCTCTATTTAATACCTTGCCTTGTGGTAACTTATTTATAAGATCGATAAAGTGTTTTCCATATACTGATTTTTGGGGTGATATCATATCTCCATCTAATAGCTGCAGCGAATCAAGAACCTTCATTCCTGCATCATTTTTCTTTCCTGCAATATATTCCATCCCATATTTAAAAACCTGGTTTATATTTTCAGATGTCACGGTCAGTAAAAATTTCGGATAATTAGGATAGCGCTCGTTAAACCATATCGATAAACACGCAGAAGCAGCCATGTCTATCTGTTCCTTTAGTGTTCTATCCCCCCATCTTGTTGCCTCTCACTCAATTTGACGCTGCAATTCTCACCGCCAATAACGGAAGAATTATAGCGACAGTCTGCCATAAAGTTGAGAATTCAGGTGCCAATCAAAGTCTAGCTAGATAATGCCAGTCAGTGTGCATAGTGTGGATAATGTAGAGATCCCCCAGCACCCAAACCAAACCTGTCATGGAATACTGAGAGGATCCTTACCCTTTAATTACCTTACCCCGCTGTCGCACGCTGCCCTTTCCATATCCAGCAAGAATACC
>NZ_CDRZ01000126.1 GCF_000946815.1 Syntrophaceticus schinkii
TTTGAAAAACAGTTTGCCTTACTTTCCCTCCATGATCGCCATAAGGAACGCGGGCGGTTATCAAGGCCATTGTTTGATCAATTTTACAATTGGATTGAGGGTATTGCTGCCTTACCTAATACCCTTCTTGGGAAAGCGATACACTACGCAAAATCCCAGAGGAAGTATCTTGCAAGGTATCTTCTTGACGGGCGTCTTGAGATTTCAAACAATCGTGCTGAGCGAAGTATTAAGCCATTTGTAATCGGCCGCAATTATGTGCTCACATTATTTATGCTTCCTAACATTGCAGAAGTAGGGGAAACTGCCTGATATCAGGGCAGTTACAGCAGCCCCCCCCCCACCTTCTAAACAAGCACATAATTATAATGATGCTAGGAATGATAAAATATCTTTAGACGGCTTGTAGCGGTACCCGTCAACCGATGGTTCAGCCATTTTTTCAAGGATTCTTTGCTTCATCTCGATGTCTGCCTCCATATATTTATGTGTTGTAGTTATACTTTCGTGACCAAGCCATATTGCAATGGTAGAAATGTCTACACCTGACTGAAGCAGGTGAAGTGCCGTTGAATGCCGGAAAGTATGTGGGCTAATTATTTTTATTTTTTAATTCGGGTAATTTTTTCTGTGCCTTCTTTGCTAAACATGCAATACGGTAGCGGATACCGGAACGGGTAAGTTCATTTCCCGTATGATTTAAAAATAGCTTATCTTCTTGTCTAAGGTCATGTTCATCAATATATTTTTTAATATATAAAGCTGTTGTCTTCCAAAGCGGGACACTTCTTTCCTTTCTTCCTTTGCCAGTTATATGTATAAAGGTTTCTGATCCAGAACCGTTAAATATTATATCTCTACACTTCAGAGAAAGAAGTTCAGATACCCTTTAAAGAATCAGCACCATCACCCTATCACGGCGCCCTAAGGGATCTTTCATGGTACAAGCATCCAATAATGCATCAATTTCTTCTTTTGTCAAAAAACCCACCTGCCGTTTTTCTGCCTTTCGGAAAGGGATCATGAGACCTCTTTGTACGATAGCACTATACTCCGGTTTCTCAAAGGATACGAAACGAAGGAATGCAAAGACCGCTGCCAGGCGATTGTTGATAGTTTTTGCCTGGTTTCCTCTTTCGTGGTCCAGATACTCTAGAAAACCAAGATATATTCCGCCTCGATGTGCTTTAAACTAATTTTGTGCGGTGGGCATCTATGAATCGTATTCAGATACTCGAGAAAATTTCATTCTAAAAAACTCATTGAAATCAAGGCTTTGAAGGCCTATAATAAAGGCTTCACCCCAACTTTTGCCGAATTATAAGGTAAATCAAGCCAAATAAAGCAAAAGTGGAAAGGGATGAAGCTACCTTGTATATTCGACAACAGTGCCTGATTTCCTTCGAAGATGCATTAAAAATGCAACCTGAAACTAGACTGGAAAAGATTTTTAGCACCCTTGATTTGTATCCAATAATATCCAGGCTACCCAGAAAACATAATGGACCTCGAGGATACAATGCCAAATACAAACTAAGAGCATTAATAGCTGCAAAGATAGAGCAAATACCGACAATGGCTGCATTGGTCAGAAGACTAAAAAATGACCCTGTATTTCGATACATATGTGGATTTGGCGTAATTGCAAGCGTACCAAGTGAAGCAACTATGAGCAGATTTTTAAGAGAACTAACAGAAACAGGTATTCTGAAAGAACTGTTTAAATCGCTTGTAAATAAAGCCGAGCAAATGGGGATTATTGACTGCACCTCTATTGCAATAGATTCCACAAAAATTGAGGCTTATGAGAAAACCAAGCCTAGAAAGTATGTATCACAAAACGGTAAAAGCGCTGACTGGGGCGTCAAAAGAAACACTGATGGCAACACTGAAGCCTGGTTTGGCTACAAAGTGCATGCTGCTGTGGACACAAAATCAGAGTTACCAGTAGCTATCACCGTAACGCCGGCCAATGTCCACAATAGTGAAATAGCTTTAAAACTGGTTAAAAAAGCCAGCAGCGTTCTGGTTAAATCACCCAAGTTCTACCTGATGGACTCTGCGTATGACTGTAATGACATTTACGAAACCATAAAGAATGACTTTCACGCCCAGGCAATCATAGCTCTTAATCTTAGAGGGACCAGGCAACCTAGAGCTGGCTTTGATTTTGATGGGACACCTGTTTGTTCCGCAGGGTTTCGGATGGTTTATTGGGGCAGTGATAACGGAGTTAACAAGTTTCGTTGTCCCCACGTACTTGATAAAGCTGAATGCCCCTTTGGTACCGACTGGTGTTCAAGCTCCAACTATGGAATGGTGATAAAAACTAAAATTGAAGATGACTCAAGGCTGTTCTGCAGCCCCCACAGGGGGACCAAGAACTGGCAAAAGCTATATGATGAAAGAACAAGCGTTGAGCGCTATTTCGGCAGACAAAAGAAGCATCTAGGTTTAGAAAGCATTACAGTTCAGGGTACGAAAAAGGTAGAAACTCACGCCTACCTTTGTGCAATAGCGCTGATAGCTACGGTAACAGCCGTCAATACAGCTGAAAGAGAACAAAAAGCAGCTTAATTCTAATCAAGAAAGCACTTTAATTACCAAGGGGGTGGTGTCTGCCTTTTTGTAACTATTAGCTATTATTTACCAGTAATGCTCCATGCGCTGTCGTTATTTGTTAATCAAAAGCGGTGGTCCAGTTGTTAATTTTTGTTTAAACTTTGATTTTTGAATTATGAAATTCTCTCACTCAATATAGATTCGGAAAGTATCTCGATAGGATTTAACAGTTTCCGGGGATGCTTGTTTTTGATTAATCATTCGCTTAAGAAAAACTTCTGGAGAAGATCCTGGAATGTGCTATTCATACGGCTGCATCTCCTTTCCATAGAGGAGTTCAAACTTACTGCATGCCAGGGAAAGAAGTTCCGGAACACATTAAAATTATCGGGCGACTGTTGGTAGATGTAATAAAGGAACGCTCTCACCTGGTTGGTTTCTGAAGTTGCAGTTGTGTCTATCAAGTACTTTACGCTTTTCTGGAATTGTTCAAAACCCTCCAATAGATCTTCGATTGTACTAATGCTTTTTTCTTTTTTATCCGAAGGATATGATGTTCCTGTTATAGACTTAAAGTAGGTATGCAATGCGGCCCGGCAATCTTTATATGTTTTCTGGGCTTTTAGTGCTTCATTTTCTAGGAATTCTGTGATTTGTTGCTTAAAATCAGGTTTAATCTCGTCATAGTAACTTGAACGCAGGAATCGTGAAACGTAGGTATTATAGCTGGTAATGGTGCTCTTGCGGTACTCATTCTCTTCCAAAAACATCTTAAACTGATTAAGTTTCTGCTTGACTGGCAGTGTTAAATGTACGTACGGTAAAACAGCAACACCTCTTTTATTTCAATTATAAAATGTTGCTGTCATTTTTAAAATCAGTTAATCAGCACCTAAATAATGTGAGCACATAATTGCGGTTATGTGCTCAAGAACATAACCGCAAGAACTGGCTGTTTGCTAATACGCCAAACGGCGCCAGGGCAAGTGCCATTTATTACAGCCTGATTGTGAGTGCAAAAGAAAATGGGCTGAATCCATTTGAATACTTAACATGGATTTTTACAAATGCTCCTAACTTGGGGAAAACAGGTTACATAGCCTCAGTTAGAGATTTCCTGCCTGGCAGTGAAACAATCCCGAAAAAAGTATTTACCCCGAAGCCATGTGGTACAAACGTGGAAAAATTTGCGTGGGAGGAAGACTGATATGGGAAA
>NZ_CDRZ01000127.1 GCF_000946815.1 Syntrophaceticus schinkii
TCACAGACCTGGTTGAGGTCGCCTCTACTCAGAGCAATCAGCATCTCATGCTCAGCCCGCTCCTTGGGGTCAGCAAGCAGGTCTTTGGCAAGCACCTGATCCCCGGCCGCACTCCCCCCGCGCCGCCTGGTGCCGGCGATAGGATGCGTCTCTGCCATGCCATTTTCCACCCTCACCAGCATCTCCGGGGAAGAACCGATCAGGCAGAGATCCCCGAAGTTCAGGTAATACATATAGGGAGATGGATTCAAAGAACGCAGCATCCGGTAAATAGCTAATGTTTCACTTGAAGTCCGGCATTGGAAACGCTGAGAAAGAACCACCTGCTGCACATCCCCGGCACTGATATATTCCTTGGCACAGCACACCTTCTCCAGATACTCTTCTCTGGTCATATCGAGGGACGAGGGATAAAAGGACAGTTGGGATGCGACATCAGATATGGCATCCCCAGAAGACAATTTGCTCTGCAGCTGCTCAACACCCTGAGCGATCCGCGGCTGCATCACTGCTGCCCTCTTCTCCGGCAAAACACCATGCGGCTGATTGAGGCCTCCGGATCCGGACAAGCAGTAGCCTGGCGAGACACTTTTCTCCGGCAAGACATCCTCTAGCCGCTCAATAACACCCTGAACAGCCGCCATGGATTGCTCATAAGCCCCCTGGGGATCGCCTTCTATAGGGATTAATGCAACCACCCGCAGCCGATTTGTGACATGGTCGTAAATCAGAACAACCCTGGTGAGGATAAAAAAACAGTCAAGGAAGGTGCAGGTCATCTTTGGCATTCTCTGGAAGAGAATCAAAATTGCGAACCAAATCATACCCGAAATAGCCCACCGCCCCACCCTGAAAACGCTGTTCACCAGGCAAGGGCGCTACCTTGAGAGCAGCCATCATCTCTTTGAGATAACCCAGAGGATCCCCTGTCAACTGCCTCCGCCGCCCGTGAGCAGTGACCTCAAGCTGCTCCCCTTTAGACTTGTAAATGAGAAAAGGGTCAAAACCGATAAAGGAATAGCGGGCCACCTGCTCCCCTCCCTCCACACTCTCCAGGAGATAACTGTAATCCCCAGAAGCCACCTTTTTGAAAATAGAGATCGGTGTCTCCAGATCCACCGCCACATCCGCCCAAACCGGTACTACCCCGTACCTTGCCGCTGCCTTCAGATAGTCCCCTCTACTCGGAAACACCATCATCTTCACCTCCATAAATAATAAACCGTAATAAACCGGGATCAGACTTGCGGATTCCCGCTTCCCACATCTATTTTTGTCAGGCTTGCTTTATTGCTTTGTCGCAAACTCGCACCTGACAACCCGTTAGATATAAAAAACCGCCACTCAAATGAGCGCCGGTCAGCTTTCGTAAAGCATTTAGCTCCCGCCTCATCTCAGCTCAACTCATCTCAACCAAACTCAGCTCTACTCAATAATTATTTTTGCGAAATGCTGCTCAACCCGCCACAACTCTCCAGCACCAGGCGGTGACAGGATGACGGTTCTCTGTCACCGCTCCACGGCGACCTGAGAGACAATACAATTGGAGGATGCAATTGTCCGCCCTACTATGCCAGCTATCGCCTGCAGCTCAGGCATCAGGCAGCCAAAATCATCTGTAGAAAGAGACTGAAACCCATCACACAGCGCTTGCTCAGGTTCCGGATGCACCTCCAGAAGCAGCCCATCGGCCCCGGCTGCTACTGCAGCCCGGGACATGGGTGCCACCAGGCAACGCTTCCCGGTGGCGTGGCTGGGATCAACGATCACCGGCAGGTGGCTTAATTCCTGCACAAGGGGAACGATACCCAAATCCAGGGTATTGCGGGTGGCACTTTCAAAGGTGCGGATCCCCCGCTCACAGAGCACCACATTGTGATTACCGGCAGCAACAATATACTCAGCAGCCATCAGCCACTCCTCCACAGTGGCAGAAAACCCCCGCTTCAGAAGCACCGGCTTCCCGGAACACCCCACCATGCGCAGCAGGCTGGAATTCTGCATATTCCTGGCACCAATCTGCAGCATATCCACATATTCCAGAGCCAGCTCCAAACTATCTTTATCTAAAACCTCAGTAACAGCAGCAAGACCTGTTTCCTCAGAGGCCTCCTTGAGCAGCCTCAACCCTTCCTCCCCCAGGCCCTGGAAGCTGTAAGGCGAGGTTCTGGTTTTAAAAGCGCCGCCCCTCAGCATCACCGCCCCCGCCCGGCGCACCCCCCGGGCAGCAGCAACCACCTGCTCCCTGCTCTCTACCGCACAGGGCCCTGCGATAACAACAACCTTGCGCCCGCCAAAGACCACATCCTTCACCCTGACCAGGGTCTTTTCATTTTTCAGATCACTGCTCACCATCCGGTACGGCTTCATCGCACCCACCAACCCCTTTCCCCCCGGAATACTTCATTACACTCACACCGGCACCGCACATTACAGACACTCACACCTCAGCCGGTTCGCCACCTGCGCCTGAGAGATACCCTTTCCCCCCGGAATATCTTCTATACTCACACCGGCGCAAACATCAAACTCACACCAGAAATGCAAAAAACCAGCACTCAAATGAGCGCCGGTTCACATCCCAAAAGGCATTTCTCCCAGCCTCATCTCAGCTCATCTCAAACTCTACTCTACTCCACTCATCTCAACTCATCTAAAATGTATGCAGTTTTCCACTCAGCTATGCTCTTCTCAACTAAATTTCTTTCCACCGCAAAAAGAAATGGATATTACCTGAAAAGAGAAGTCATAAATCGGAGGTCTGAAGTTACCAGGAATCGCTTTTACGCTTGTTCCGAAACATTCTGACTCCGGCTCTCTTTTCATCCTTGCTGGTTTCACCATAAAGCGGTACAGATACCATTCTGTGCCGATGCCGCCTGAGCAACACAAGTGCCAACCTGGAGGACATTATAACCAATAAACAACCCCGGTGTCAATACCAGGAAACAGTATTTTAACTGCTTTACAGCAAAGATAAAATTTCAATTATAGTATGCTTGCGGCTCAGCTTTTACCCCCGAACAAAGTACGCACGAAGCCGACCCATCTCAACCTGCTCATAGGAGAGGATATACTGCCCTCTGCCAGCAACTAGCATTTAGATTTATTGAACCTTTTTTTAAAAGCAAGAGGCGACA
>NZ_CDRZ01000128.1 GCF_000946815.1 Syntrophaceticus schinkii
TGGTCGATAGGTTTTTCCGGACAACCGTCTGCAAATAATTCAAGATAAGACTGGACAGTTAAAGGAGTTTCGAGTAAGATTCATTTCAGTGTTTTTTAGGGAAGGGGGACTTGGCGGGCGTGCCATAGGGGTTCCCCTTCTCGCTATTTATCCTTCCGTGATGATTGTCATGTCAATAAATAATCCATATGTCAATCAGTATGCATCATTTACGTCATAAAAAGCAAGAAAAAAATCCTCTCCCCCCGTCATTGGGAGTGAGAGGCGACACTATACCGGATCAGCGTGTTAAAAGAATAATCGAAAGATCCGGCTCTAAATTAATTTTTTGTCTTGAAGAGATAGTATTAGATACCACTAACATCATGATCATTGATAATACGAAAATAAATGAGTTAATTTCTTCTTTTTTAGGCAAAACCCCCGACATTAAATTTAGAGTACACAATGATGATGTATTCTATATTATTTATACATCAGGGAGCACAGGTAACCCCAAGGGTGTACAAATAACATTATCTTCATTAGATAGTTTTGTTAAGTGGGGGTTAAATATCTGCAACCTGAACAACAAGCAGCAGTACGTGTTTATGAATCAGGCTCCATTTTCTTTTGATCTATCTGTTATGGACCTATATTTATCCTTGGCAAGCGGTTCAACCTTATTTAGCATTGATAAACAAATGATTTCTAATCTGGGTGAACTTTTCAGGTATTTTAGTCAGGCAAAAATAAATGTCTGGGTTTCTACTCCTTCATTTGCGGAACTATGCCTTGCAGATAAAAGCTTTAATGACCTGTTACTACCTGACTTAAAGCTTTTCCTATTTTGTGGGGAAGTACTGTCCAATAAATGTGCGGAAAAACTATTGGAACGTTTTAAAAATGCCAGGATTTTTAATATGTATGGTCCAACTGAAACCACTGTTGCAGTAACAGCAGTTGAAATTACCCAAAAATTATGCAAAAGCTATAATCCAT
>NZ_CDRZ01000129.1 GCF_000946815.1 Syntrophaceticus schinkii
AGCATCTAGGTTTAGAAAGCATTACATTCAGGGTACTAAAAAGGTAGAAACTCACGCCTACCTTTGTGCAATAGCGCTGATAGCTACGGTAACAGCCGTCAATACAGCTGAAAGAGAACAAAAAGCAGCTTAATTCTAATCAAGAAAGCACTTTAATTACCAAGGGGGTGGTGTCTGCCTTTTTGTAACTAGTAGTTATTATTTACCAGTAATGCTCCATGCGCTGTCGTTATTTGTTAATCAAAAGCGGTGGTCCAGTTGTTAATTTTTGTTTAAACTTTGATTTTTGAATTATGAAATTCTCTCTGTAGACAAAATGAACAATAATACCTGAGGAATTTAAACGCCGCCCAGTATATTTTCTAAATTGCAACAAAATTCTGAAAAGGTGAGAATTTCAGCAAGTGAGAGTTTGTAAATTAGGATAGGTTAAAAATCCGCACGATAACAAAGAAAGGCAGTTTAAGATGAGCAAAAACTTTATTGCGCATGTGCGTAAGAATGAAGACGGGACGTGGGCTTCTCCGCATAGGCTGTCAGAACATCTAGCAGGAACATCAAATCTGGCAGAAATGTTTGCTGAGAAGTTTGAATCCGGAACATGGGGAAAAGCAGCGGGTTTAGCCCATGATGTAGGTAAGGGCAGGCTTCTGTGGCAAAGTTATCTGCAGCAAAAAAGCGGGTATTATGATGAGGATGCGCATCTAGAAGGTAAAAAAGGTAAATTGCCGCATGCTATACATGGTGCTGAATTAGTCGAATATTTATTTGGCAAAGGAATAGGACGGCTTTTAGCTTATTGTATTGCCGGGCATCATGCAGGTCTACCTGATTGGTCTAGTGCAGAAGGAGCAGGACAAGCCTCGCTTCAGTTCCAGAAAACGCTAGTTAAGGATCTAGGTGATATCAAATCGGGCTTTAATCGATAAGGTTCGAACAGCCAAGCCATCGCTGCCACCATGGAAATTCGCCAGGGTTTGGATTTAGCTTTATGGATAAGGATGTTGTATTC
>NZ_CDRZ01000130.1 GCF_000946815.1 Syntrophaceticus schinkii
TGCGTAATGCTTGGAGTAATATCAGGACAGGAGCTAGCACGTATCTTTTTGATCACATGCTAGTATGAAGGCGACTATTCGATGATATAGAGTGCCCCATGGAAAATAAATAATCAAAAAATCGTTTCCTGAAGACAAAGATTTCAGGAGATATAAGTTTTTTACGCTTTCTCCAAGTACTATAAATGGAAATTCCGGAACAGTTAAAATGTAGACATGTTAAATAATGGGAGCGCGGGTTCTGCTTCATAAAGATATCCCTTGTCATCGTCAAGTTCCAGATATACATTGAAAGAATCCATAGTTAAGTGACACTGGATGCCTTCCTCTGCAGCAAGTTCCTGCACCTTTACGTTCATCTCTTGGAACCTGCCTGTGGCAATACCCTCCTGGATAACAAAACTGCATTTTTCATATAATTTACTCAGCTTTTCAGTCCGCTCATCTAAAAAGACAACTCTAAATTCGGGTCCCAATGACTGATAAACAATTTCAGCAGTTTTTCGATGAGCAGTCTGGAGATCTTTTATTTCTGAGGAGCGAATATAAACTGTTGGAGGATTTTCCTGTTTGGCGATCTTTATTTCTTCAGTTTCAACTATCTGGTTGATTTTTTCCTCTAGCCCATTTTTGATGTAGTACTTATCATAAAGAAAGTAGCCGCCCAGCAGGATGAAAAGAGTTACTACAAGTGCAATAGCTACTGTTGTGAACCTGATCTGGTTCAAAAATGCCCTCCTCTCCTATTATCCAAGATTATAACATACAGTTGTCCCTTCTCCCTTAGTAATCCCTGGAACTTCTGTTTCCGGTATGTATGCCGATTAAATCGTATGTTGCAGCTCGTGTCACCTGTACCTGTGCAAAAGTACCGGGGTTTAAATCTCGTCCTTTGACGATCACCCGAGGATCAATGTCAGGACTATCCCGGTAGCTGCGCCCCCACCAAACATCCTTACCCAGACTGTTTTCGATCAAAACT
>NZ_CDRZ01000131.1 GCF_000946815.1 Syntrophaceticus schinkii
ATCTTTTTTCATTCTTTTGCCCATTTTGTACAGCCCTCAGGCAGGAATACCTTGTTGATGTATCGAAGAAAATCTTTGAGCCACCGTTTCGACATCGGTGGTAACACCTCCTGGAAATGATGATTTGATCGTTGTTGCTTCCAGGAGGTTTTTGTCATTAGTTATGTTTTTTCCTGCCTGTTTGGTTTAAAAAATGCGAATTAATAAAATTTTGCTTTTATACTGCGTTGCTTGCACCGCAAGAACTTAGGCGATCACCTGCGGAGTTTCTGGGGGATCGCTTTCCTGCTTGTTTTTTTTATTGGTAATCTGCTCTATTTGCTTTCACAACTTCCTCGATAAGCCGGAAGTAATTGCTACTGATCTGTTTTTAATAATTGTCATTATACTCGTCTTTATAATAGTTTCTGTTTTTATTTATTTAGCTAGAAATATGTTCCTGATTGCTAAGCAGGGGAAAATCTTAGATATTCAAAACTTTTATATTGAACATTTAAATGAGTTGGTCAGAGTGATCCGGACTCAGAGGCATGATTTTGTCAACCACTTTCAGGTTGTTTATGCCCTGATGAAGACCGGTAAGGGGGAGAAAGCTCAGCAGTATATAGAGGATTTATGCCGGCATGTACGTATTACTGGTGAAATACTGCAGCTTAATGTGTCCGAATTATCAGCACTGCTGCTGGCTAAAGAGGATCTGGCAGTAGACAGGAAAATTCTGTTTAAAATAATTGTTGATTCGAATTTGGATGGGCTAAGTGTTAAGCCGTTGGATCTGATCACAGTGGCAGGCAATCTGCTGGACAATGCCTTTGAGGCTGTGGAAGAATTACCTCTGGAAAAAAGGAATGTGGTGTTTAAGATTTCTGAAACACCGAAATTTTTCGTTTTTCAGACCATCAATCCCGGTTATCTACCAAAAGAAATGCGGGAAAAGATCTTTCAGTTGGGGTTCTCCTCTAAAAAAGGGAATGGCCGGGGAATTGGTTTGGCTTCTGTAAAATCAGTTGTCGAAAAGAATAGCGGTAAGATCATTGTCAGCAGCAGCAAGGATAAGGGAACAAAGTTTACAGTGCTGTTTCCTGTTTAATGCACTGGGGACGGGAGCGACCAAGCCAGGTCGTGACACTCAGTGGGTGGGAATCCCACCGGGCAAGGTTTAGCCAACCACCCGTAGCCAGCCTTGGAGCATAGCTGGTAACAGCTATGTTTAAGCGTAGGCAGGCGAGACAGCGGGCCGAAAGCCGCAAGGTTGAAGGGATTGAGCTTCGAAATAGTGCGAGATGGGAAGGCCGATTCATTCCGTCCTGAAGAAGGCAACATTTCGGCAGGCGATAGAGGCGAGCAGGCCGGAACTTCCCCGGAGTCAAAGACCTT
>NZ_CDRZ01000132.1 GCF_000946815.1 Syntrophaceticus schinkii
TCCGAAAAATTGGAAATAATAAATTCCTAAGCGCGGGAGGACCGCTTTTGAAGTCAAAAAAAACTGCCCGGAAAAGCGTGTTGTAAAATAAGGGGCAGTGATTTTACGACCCAAAATCATAGCTTCCCTGGGCTTTCCCTTTCCCCACGGCTTACGAGGGTTTAGCTGACGGGGTTCGGGGTTGCAAGGTAACCCTACCCTGACACTCACTCACATCACATCGAATGACAAAATGTGCTGCTAAAGTGCCGAGGATTCACCCCTAAAATTGGTTTCCCCGCTTCTCCCCAGGAGAACTCAGCGTTACTGGTCAATAACTATATTTTCTTCATAGTACTATAAACTTTAGTATGTGTCAAGGCATATTCCTGAAAATGGTTTTGTGACCCTATGTATGGAACAAAATGCCACCATCTGGCATAAGCTGACTTAGAACAGATTTTGGAAAGGGGGACTTTAACATGTCTCATCATCTTTATAAAAAAGCGATGGAATATGACCTAGAAGAAATACAACTATTGGCAAAGGCTGCACAGACGGCTCCGCCTCCGGTCGCCCAGGCTCTGCTGGGAATAATCAAAGAAGAGGCCCAGGATGCAGAGTTTTGGAATACTCTTTACAGTTGTTGTGATGAATGCTATAAACCGCCCTGCCCGGACGACCCTGATGGAATAAGGCCACCCGGCAAGTATTATCCATACCAAAAAAAACCGGAACAAGATAAAAAGGAATAAAAGGGAGGGATGAAAAATGACTGGAGCCTGGCAGGACTATTTAAAGCGTGTGATCAAGATGGATGAATCTGAAATTGCACTTATGCAGAGGATTGCTCAGATGGTGCCCAGTCACCACTGCAGGTGCATTATCCAGATGATGATTCAGAGAGAAAAAGAAGAGATGGAAATGTTGTGCATGTTGATGGGGATGGATGGGCGCGAACCCTGTAAGGAACCCAAAAAGCCTGGCAGCCCTGTCCACCGGAATACGGAGACGACTGTGATCCTGGAAGAGATCCCTGTTATGGCCCCGGAAGGATCCCTGTTATGACCCACCATGTGGCCCTATGCCGTATACGGAAGATGACAAGGAAGATAAGTAGAGACTTTCGAAATTCTAGATACAAGCAGGCCGGCAGCGAAGATACTGCCGGTTTTTGCTAGGGTTCCACCAAACCTTGTTCAGTGTTGACGAAAATGCGGTTTTTGCCCGTTTTTTTAGCCTGCAGAAGTGCTTTGTCTGCTTTCCAGAATAAATTTTTTCAAATTAAAGAAGGTATCAGGTATATGGTAGGCGATACCAATAGAACAGGTGATGCTGTTGCTTGTCGTTGAGCGTTATTCTTTTTATGCCCAATGCTTTTTTTCAATTTTTACTGGCAAATTATCTTTATTTGGCTGTTTTGTGTTTTCCTTGGACATTCTCTTTGGCAAGTTGAGTATTTGCTTTTTTTACATTTGTGTTAGGCATCAGAATTG
>NZ_CDRZ01000133.1 GCF_000946815.1 Syntrophaceticus schinkii
AGATAAAACAACGAAAAAATGATCATTAAAACAACGACTGGTTCTTGGTACATGGGAGCAGATCTTGTGGCTTTTTGAATTCTACGGGAAGGGTAAAATCGGTGATGTTTTTCGCGAGGACATAAATGGTTTGAGAGAATTGCCGGAACCGGTTGTTAATCTATGGGGGTTGTTATTCCTAGATGAGCAACAAAATGTTGATGCGATGGAACGACAAGAAGCCGAGAGCAAGCTGAAAAAATGGAGTTGTCGACGCCGGGTGCCGGTTGACTTTTAGGTACCAGGTACCATTCGATTTTTGTCGAATACCAACGAAAAGTTTAATTTTCCAGCAAGCTCGGGGAGAAAGCATCTCCCCGAGCAAAGGTATCGGTTACCACTTGATATAAAGATAACCGCCAGTCATTTTCCCATCCGGCGGTTACCCTTGTCGATAGACTCTATGCATTTTATCGACCTCACTTAGTTTCTTTCATTTCTTCCATCATGTAGTTGTAGAGATAGTACATCTCATCATAGGGGAATTCGTAGTCTACCCTTTCCTTTTTTGCTTTCCCCTCAACTAATCTCAAATGTTTCTCCCGAGCCTTCCTCTCTATATCCTTCAGTGCCACCGCCATCTTTGTCAACCCCTTTCCCGGCTTGTGCCGGTTATTTTCTTCACTAATATATACTAGCAAAAAACATGCCAGATACGCCGGAAGAGAAGCTATCCATTTATCCAAGATTACACCCGGAAGCAGCCGTTATTTCGGAAAAACCTGACGGAAAAATGTTAATAGGTTTCGTTCGGGTGCAAAACAAAGGAATCACCTGTTATTTGTCGAAATAAAGATGGCACCCCTTTTATGAGTATTATCTGGATTAGGGAATCACTTGCTTTACATTGGCCGGTGCAGAAAGGATGAAAAAAATGACTGAAAGTAAACTTGATATAGAGCGTATCTTGGGTTATGTGAATGGACTGCTTTATTTTTGCGGAGTGATGGACTTGGAAAGCCTTTACCGGGCGGTGGCCGACCGCTTGGGAGGCGGCTTGAGCCGGCCATACTTTAAAAACATTTTGGACGAAGAGCTGAAAAAGGATGACACCCCTTATGATTTCATCTTAGATGACGGTTTGTACTGCCACTACGATGTGGAAAATCCGCACTGGATACTGGATGAGCAGGGTAAAAGGGCCGAAATCCCCTACCGGCCGGTCACAGACAAAGAGGTGCACCAGGTGGTGAACAAGCAATATTCCTCTCTCTGGCACCCAACGGTTAAAACGCTGAGCCGGCAGTTGCAGGAGCAGTTTGGCTACACCAAAGATGATGCCATGATGAAGGTATTGCTCGGCCAAACGATGCTTAACAACGGTATGCCTCATCTGCAACTGGTGGAATACTTTTTGTATGATCTGGAATTTGACTCATTTGATGAGCTTCAGCCCTTTATTAATCTAGTTAACGGTATGGCCAACAATACACCGCAATGGATCCTCAGGGGTTGGACATCATTTGAGGTGTTCGAGCGGTATGAAAAACATAATCTACAGCCATTACCGGAACCGCCCTTTGATTTTATGGGAAGCCGGATAGGGGGAAAAGCCACGCCCAAAGTGGGACGAAATGAACCCTGTCCCTGCGGAAGCGGCAAGAAGTACAAAAAATGCTGCGGCGCCTCTGTAACGGAAAGGGATGGAGGAAAGGCAGTGCCGGAAGATGACGAGGCAAAGATCCCACCGGCAGTAAACGGAGCAGAGGTCGTGCCCCTGGCTGAAAAAAGAGCAGACATCGGTCAAAAACCGTCTTTTGAGGAGTGGCGGGCGCTTTATGAGGCGGCTGCGGCTTTTAAAGATGCTCGTTGCTGGGAATGGATGCATGACAACGACCTGTTCGGGGTGATGAATCCCGAAACAGGGGAAATAGCCTACTGCTGCATCATGGGAGAACTGGGTGAACAGTATGCCCTGGGAGCTTACCTCGGTCCTGAAGGATTGAAATCCATTTTGGATATGATGGAGGGCCCGGATAGTCACTCTACGGATTTGTTTTTTGTGCAGAAGTGTCTTATGGCCTCATTTGATAACCGCGAAGACCTGGAAAAAGAGGATAGGGCAGTGATCAAAGAGCTGGGATTAAAATTCAGAGGGAAAAACCAGTGGCCACAGTTTCGCTCCTACGAACCTGGTCTATACCCCTGGTTTATCGACGCCTGGGAATGCCGCTTTTTAACGATTGCTCTGCAGCAGGCCATTGAAGTTTCTCTGCGCTGCCGCAGCAGCAAGGCCATTTTAGTCTGTGATCAACCGAATGCCTTTCTTGTCCGCGTTCCCTCTCAGCAGGGGGAAATAATAACCTGGCTTGACCGGTATCTTGAGCCCGCCCCGGTCATTATGAAATATGTTGCTTTTGAAATCACCAATGAACTGCTCTTGAAAAAGATTTTGACTTCCGGGAAAAGAAAACAGGCTGTCTGGGAGGTGGACACCTTTTTCGCCCCCTTCCCTGTTCAGGAGAAAAAAGGTGAAAGGCCGTATTTCCCCAAGACGTTTCTCATCCTCGACAGCAAGACAGGCCTTATCCTGGGACATGAAATGGTAAAAGATATTTCAGAGGAAGGGTATCACTGCATTCAGTGCCTAACTGATTTGATGGTTGACTCAAAAATTCCCTCCCGGATTCTCGTTGA
>NZ_CDRZ01000134.1 GCF_000946815.1 Syntrophaceticus schinkii
AAATATATATCGTGCTGATTACCTCAACTCTGAGGAGATTAAAGCATCGTATCATATTGATCCTGTAAAGCCAACAATGTTGGTTACTTTTCATCCCGAAACCCTGACTAAAGAAGGTTACACAAAACAGCAGCTAAAAGAACTAACAGATGCACTGGGGCAATTTCCGGATTTTCAGCAGGTAAGTTACCTACCGGAACTGAATCAGGGTATTTATTAATAATCAGGGCGTGGGAAGAATATGCTTCAAACCAATCAAAATGTGATCCTCAAAAAAAAGTCTGGGATCGCGCTGTTATTTAGGTTTAATGAGACATGTTGCAGTAGTTATTGGAAATTCCTCAAGCGGAGTAATTGAAGCACCTAGCTTTGGTGTGCCAACGGTTAATATAGGTGACCGGCAAAAGGGAAGGAGTAAGGCACAGAGCCAAATTGATGTAAGATGCAGAACCGGGGAGATCGTCAACGGGGTAAAAAAGGCACTCTTTGATGAGCAATTTAGAAGGGGTTTAAAGAGCGTTTCAAATCCGTACGATCCTTATGGTGACGGAAAAGTTAGTGAGCGAATTGTCGGTGTGCTAAAGAATGTTCCATTGGACAGAAAAATGCTTGAAAAGAGCCTGGATTTTCCATGCCCCGAAGAGGTGAAATATTTCCATGAATAATGTCTTTATTATAGCGGAGGCTGGGGTTAACCATAACGGAGATATAGGATTGGCCAAGCAACTGGTTGATGCCGCTCTGGTTGCCGGAGCGGATGCCGTTAAATTTCAGACTTTTAAGGCTGATCAAGTAGTAACAGGAGAGGCTGAAAGAGACGGAGTACCAAAAGAAAAATGTGCCTGAATAAAAGATGAAAGCCAACTGGAAATGAATCAAGCGTTTAGAGATCAGCTTTGCGGATTTTAAGGAATTAAAAATCTATTGTGATAGAAAAGGAATCGTCTTTTTTTATTCATCTCCATTTGATTTAGAAAGTATAGATTTTTTTAGGTCAGTTGAATGTACCTTATTTTAA
>NZ_CDRZ01000135.1 GCF_000946815.1 Syntrophaceticus schinkii
CCTGTCCCTTGGCAATAATCAGATCCGAGCGTTCAATTCCTTTTGAAATGCGGTGAGCAGGTTCCAAAGGTGCCGGAAGGCGATCCAACTGCCATTGTCGATCACTCGCAGCAAATCGCATAGTCCTGTTTCCATCGCATCTTCCATAGTTAGTTGCGTCATTGATGATTGGCTTCCCTTTTACGATCATAGGTAATGTTGTCAGTGGGTACCACTTCAAGCAGCAGGTGATCAAAGACGATTTCACCGGCGTTATCACCAAGATAGAGGATCCTCGAACTTTCTTGAATGGCTTTTTCCAATTCTTCAGCTCTGTTATAGCGTAGGGGCTGATCAATACAGTCCTGCACTGTATTCCTGACCTCTTGATGGGTTATATCTGCTCTGGGACCAAAATCAATAATATTTCCCGCAATAGCAATTTTAACTGCAGTTTCAAACGGTTTCGCCGAATCTTGAATTATTTTGCGCATTTCTCCACTCATATCTAAAGAGAGCTGATTGAATTCTTTTTTCAAAGCGCGGTAGGGATCGTCTATTTGTGTGGCCTTTTTTATATATTGATGAATGAAATGAGCCATATGAGGAGGAGTTTTGTTTAAATCCATCTTTGACATTTCAGAGAGCACACAGCGTAAAATCATTTCTTGAGTTTCAGGTGTTTCATTCACCATTTTCGTCGCTTCTATTGTTTGGCGCAAAAGGCAAGGCAAACACTTATAATAGGTTTTCATAGAGCAAAATCACCCTTCTTTTTTACATAATCGGGGCCAGGCTTATAAGCGTAAGACGCGAAGAGACGCGAGAACCGTCCCCGCGTCTCACGCGTCTCACATCTCACCCTATCACTTTTCCAGGGCGTTCAGCCTATCCCGTATTTGATTAAGCTGGCTTTCTAGAGACTGCGCCTGCTTTTTCAAAAGCTCCTTTTCATCCACAGCATAGGTACCAGGGGCATATCCCCATTGCCATGCCGGGTAGGACATTCTTCTGAAGCCCCTGCCTCTACCATAACCAAATCCAGCTGACATATAACCGGGTGCAGTTGATCCTGCACAAAACCCTGCACCTCTTCCTGTCCTGGGACCCATTCCCATCGGTCCGCTTCCATCACCTCTAGGCATATTTTCCACCTCCTGAGCATAATAGTTTTGTTATCCTCTCTGCTAATTATATTTACAGTCTGGTTTGTGAGGAGTTGTTATCTTGACATCCTTGTACCACATTTTGGGCAGCTCATGGATGTGCACGGGGTTCCCAGTTGATGCGGTACTTGTGTACCACATGAAGGACATATGCAGTCCCCGCCGGGACCCATTCCTGCCCCTCTTCTTCCACCGGATCCTCTACCGGATCCTCCTCCGGTGCCTTTACCGGAACCTTTACCTGCGCCGCTTCCTGTTCCTCTGCCAGCGCCTCCGCCAGCACCTCTTCCTGTTCCTGCACCTGCACCTCTTCCAGCCCCACGGGGGCCTGTTCCATCACCAAAAGGCATACGATTACCTCCCTTCCTGGTTAGCCTTAGTCCTACTTCTATCCTACTATCGTCCACCTCTGAATCTCCTGCGGCGACCCATACCGACACTGCCATCTCTTAACTCATAATGCCCACCTTCAATGTGGATCATCTTTCCGTTAACAAGTGCATCAGCAACCTTTTGCCTGGCATTTTTAATAATACGCTGAAAAGTTCCCCTGGAAATATGCATCATTTCCGCCGCATCATTCTGTTCCATTTCTTCTAAATCGGCAAGCCTGATGGCTTCAACTTCTTCTATATGAAGAACTACCTTTTCAGTGCTGCGATCTTCCGGATAAAAAAAACTGATTAGATGGTACAAACCCCACCATTCTGGTCTTTTTTCTTCTCGGCATTGGCTCACCTCATTCTGTGCATATGCACATTATAATAATACACCGGGTTTTATTTGTTGTCAACTAGATAATTCTAATATTTTTGGGACACTCATCTGCCAATCGCCAGCCTAAACACACATCCATAGCCCCTGATCATCTAAGTGCTAACCATCCCCCTGACATCTCGGATATAAAAAGCCCAGGAACCACCTGGGCTTCTCAGCAGTTTTTTAATTTTTTTGCATTAATTAAAATTAAGTGATTGGTTGTAGTGTTAGGCGTTGAAAAAAGGGGGGGCATAGTATTACCTATGTCCTGAACCTGGACTTGGGTTTGCTTTACGTATTTTAGATCAGAAATAGATCAGAGGAACCGTCCCAGTGATCTCTTTGTTCTGTAGAAAGGAGAGATCACGAGAACCGTTCCCCGTGATCTCTCATCATCAGAAATGCAACAGGAACCGTCCCCGGTGCATCTTACCCAACAATGCTGAACCCTGGAACAGTCATATCATATTTTCGCAAAACATCGATCAGGTTCTTATTATCCGGAGAGATCTTCACTTGAATATCCCTGGCTTTGCTGGTCAGTTCGTTGAGATTGTTGACGAATTTCACTATCGTCGCCTCAGAGGTAAAATACACCTCACCGATATTGATGGTAATATTCTGGTAAAGGCGGGGTATTTGCTCATAAAGGGTTTTGAATGTCTCCCTTAAAGAAAAATCATTCAACAGCCCTTTCAGATCGATCACATAGCGCCCTTTTTCCTGAAAAACCTCTATTTGCATAAACTTTTCACTGCACAGGTATTTTAATTTACGCAGTCTGAATCTCTCAACGGTTTTAGAAACCATAGCCCTCCAGGTAGTTTGCGGCACTGGGCTGGATAAACTGCGGAGAAACGAGTAAAACCAGCGGTTCTCCCTTTCCCAGCTGCGTACCATCCAGAAGCCCAGTGCCCGAAAAGCCACAGAACGAAATCCGGTAGTGAACAGGTTTTTTAAGATATTGGGAATGGAGTAGAATTTTTTAAAGGCCTGGATCGTAGCTGTCTGCAGTTCATAAGGGGACATCTGCCGGGGCTGAAATACAACATGGTGAGCATCATAGAGATTCCAATCCCTGGTCAGCAGCCTTCCCTCCTGCTCCAGATCGAAAAAAGTTTTGGTTCCGGGCAAAGGTGTAAGAATAAGGAACTGCACAGTGTCGATGCGATTTTTCAGGGCAAAATCCAGGGTCTCCTCTATAGTCTGCAGACTGTCTTCATCAGCGCCGAAGACGAACATGCCGTGAACCATAATGCCTAGGTTGTGGAAGCGCTGAATGCAGTACTCAATATCCTCCACATCCTGTTTTTTGTTGTAGCTCTTGAGGGTTTCAGGATTGACGGACTCCATGCCCACGAAAACCATACGGCAGTTGCTGTCATACATAAGCTGCAGCAGTTCATCATCCCGGGCGGCATCGGTCCTCACCTGGGTGCACCACCAGGAAGGCTTAATATCCTGACGGATCATCTCCCGCAGCAATTCTTTGGTGCGACGGGTGTTGGCAGAAAAGTTATCATCGACAAAAAAGACCTGTTTCCCCCGGTACTGTTTGAGCTCTTCCAACAGGGCTTCTGTTTCACGGTAGCGAAATTTACGGCCAAACATCTTGGTGACACTACAAAAAGTACAATCATAGGGACAACCACGTGAGGTCATCACCGGGTAGGTGGTCATCTTCAGTCCGGAAAAAAGGCTCAGATCGGGAAAAGGCACACTGTTGAAATCCACCCAATCAGCATCCGGGTTATGCACGATTTGTTCTCCCTGGCGAAAAGAAACCCCAGGGATATCTGACGGCAATTCCCCCCGTTCTATACAGGATATTAACGGCATAAAGGTCAAATCAGCCTCACCCCGGCAAACATAATCACAGTGGTCTAAAGCCTCTTCAGACATAAAGCTGACATGGGCGCCGCCCATGATCACCGGTTTGCCCTGATCCCGCGCAAAATCGCCCAAGTGGTATGCCTCAACGGCTGTGGAAGTAGTTGTAGAGATGCAGATTAGATCCGCACCGGTAATCTCCGACAAATGTATATCCCTGCTCGAACCCATGATCAGCCGCACCTGGTGGCCGGCCTTCTGCAACAGTGTCCCCAGTATGGGCAACCCCAGACGAGGCATGGTAACATTGCTGTAGACGTGTTTTCCCGGTGCCTTCGGCTCAATTAAAGTAATTTTCATTTTTTAGCCTCCAATCGCTTATGGTTTCCCTTAATACATGATGTAGTAATGAATACTACATACTATTTATTATATACTACATTACATAGTACCCAATTGCAATATCTAATTATGTATGTTTTAATAATAAAAAGGCTGGAGGTGCTATTTTAATGAAAAAAGAAGAACTTTACCCGCTGATTGATGAAATAATTCCTGCTGAGCCTATAGCTTTGGGTGATATACCCGAAATAGATCTATATGTAGACCAGGTGACTGAGTTTATCGAACAAAAGCTATCCCAACAGAAAAGGAATAGTAAGGATAAATTGCTGACTAAAACCATGATCAACAACTACGCCAAAGCAGGCATTCTCATGTCACCCAGGAAAAAAAGATATTCCCGCCAGCATATAGCGCTCCTGCTGCTGCTCTACAACTCTAAACAGATATTATCCATAAATGACATTTCGTTGCTATTTAGTATTCTCCAAAAACCAATTGATAAACAGAAAGAAGCAGAGCAGCCCGGCTCTTCCTTGATTGATTTCGTCTATGAACTGGTGCAAGAAATAACCAGCGACCAGGCTGACAAGCTGAAAGAAGCCTGCGAGGAAAAAATAGATCTCATCCAGGGGAAAACAGCCCATGCAGATGACGAACAAAAGCAATCCATAGAGTGGTTTTTGATGGCCATGTTCCTGGTCTCTCAGGCCGCCATGCAGAAACGGCTGGCAGAGACAATTATAGACAGGTATTTTCAGGAGGAGATGCCACAGAAGGGTAAGAACAACTAATACTCAAAAACATGCTAAAATCATCTCCTTTTTGACATCATCCTCACCCATCCCAAGAGCAAGGAGTCCGACGGGAAATTGGGGTCAAGCTTTTAGATATTTAACAACCAAGCCGCTACCGAAAAATAAACCATTAAACATAAGGCATCAACTATGGTAGTAATAAGCGGCCCTGCCATCACAGCCGGATCCAGGTTTACCCTTTTAGCCAGTATAGGCAATATACCACCTGCTACTTTTGATATTATTATCACAACTACTAAGGTCATGGATACGGTCAAAGCCACTGCCAGGCCGACACCACTAAAGAAATAAATCCTGGTGAAGTTCACAGCCGCAAGAGCTATACCGACCACTAAGCTGATCCTAAACTCCTTCCACACGACTTTTCCCGCATCTTTTAAACCTATTTCCCCCAGGGCAAGGCCGCGAATGATCAATGTGGATGACTGGCTGCCTGAGTTTCCCCCGGTGTCCATCAGCATAGGTATGAAAGCGGCGAGTACGACTACTGTTTCCAGAAAACCCTCAAATTTTCGTATTATCCCTTCTGTGAAGGTGGCAGATAGCATTAAAAACACCAGCCATGTAATCCTGTGTTTGGCAAGGGTAAAAATATCCGCATCCAGGTATTTTTCCTCTGTGGGGGCCATTGCCGCCATCTTTTGGAAGTCTTCTGTGGCTTCTTGATCTATTACAGCCATAATATCATCAACAGTAATGATTCCGGTCAGCCTGTCTTCTTTGTCTACCACTGGCAGTGCCAAAAAACCATACCTTTTAAATACTGCGGCTACCGCTTCCTGGTCATCATGAGTGTAAACATAGATCACATCTTGGTCCATTATGTCTTCAATAACATCACTCTCATCGCTTATCACCAGTTTTCTTAAAGATACTATCCCTTCCAGTTTCCTGTTCTTATCTGTTACATAGCAAGTGTACACGGTTTCTTTTTTAAGGCCGATTTTTCTGATGTGGCTCAAGGCATCCTTTACCGTCATTGCCTTTTTCAGATCCACATATTCTATGGTCATTATGCTGCCCGCGGAATCGGGAGGGTATCTTAAAAATTGGTTGATTAAGTTTCTTTCCTCTTCCCTGGTGTGCATTAAAATTTTCTTCACTATGTTTGCGGGCATTTCTTCAATCAAGTCGATCATGTCATCAAAGAATAATTCATCAACAATTTCCTTTAATTCTTTGTTTGTTGCCAAACCGACAAAGTTTTTTCTGTTTTTCTACAGAAAACTCTGCAAACACCTCTACAGCCACATCTTTGGGCAAGCATTCTAAAAATCAGCAGTGTGGTATGAATGTCTAAAGGTTCCAGCAGTTCGGCGATATCGACTTCGTTTGTTTTTTCTAGTTTTTCTTTCAGGAAAAGATATTCCTTTTCTTTAATTAGTTTTTCCAGTTCTTGTTTATCCATAGCAAACTTCCCCCCTGATAACCCAGCCTTTTGCAAAAACTGTGGTTACTCAGTCTTATAACTGTAGGTTATTATACGGTTACCATAGATGCAAGCAGGCACTGTGAGAACCCGTCAGTTCGAGTGGACGGCAGTTACGCTGCTTTGCAAGTTGCAAGCAGGCACTGTGAGAAACCCGACGACTGTTAAGCCGGCGAACAACAGCGTGAAGCTATAATGAAAAACGAACCCCCCGGAACGAAAACCGAGAGGTTCCTATATTTGCCTTGCATCCGAATAAATGTTTTTGGTCACTGTTCCAGGTATTCATCACCACAGACAAGCAGTATTACTCTGTCCTTGAGAATTCTTTTCATTTTACATGTTGCTGTGAAGCCTGTACAGTGAAGTGGTGCTATCTGTTCTATTCCTAGCTCCACAAAGTGCTGTATTGTAGCCTGTATCCTGGCATCTTCAGCGTTTTTAAGATGCATGCCGCCCACTAGCGCAACCACCCTTTCACCCGGAAAAAGGCTCAAGGCATGTTTAATGCAGTTAATAATACCTGGATGGCTGCATCCCACAAAAATATAGATGCCTTTGGATCCCTTGACAGCTAGAAACTGCTCATCCACAACCCTGTCTTCAATGAGATCATTGTCACTGCTTCTCAGCAGAAAGTTTTGTGAAACATCCTCGAAGTGAACAGTTCTAGCCACTTCGCCTGACAGCATTACATTTTTATGAATTTGAAGTGGTTTTTGCTGAGTTTTGATTCTACCTTTGAGTTTATCCATTTGGTCTGGCGACCAGTGGATGCCAATATTTGAACCTGAGGGCTTCCCATCTGAACTGTTAAATCTCTCCTGAAATGCCTGTGGATGCACATAGATCGGGGCAGCTGTGTTTAGTTCACAAAACATGGGGACTCCCCCGGTGTGATCATAATGCCCGTGGCTTAAAACAACTGCATCCACAGTGCTGAGATCAATTCCATCCTGCCTGGCATTATAGGCAAAAACGCTTGTCTGACCTGTATCAAAGAGTATGGTGAAGTCATCCACTTCTATTAACATAGAAAGCCCGTGTTCGGCAAGTAGGCCCTTGCGGTATGCATGATTTTCTGCAAGAATTTTAACTTTCAGCAGTTCAATCATCTCCTTTTTACGCGTCATCCCCGCCCCTTGCATCTTTCAAGCACGACTCCGGGATACCTTTCTCCAGACAAACCAGGCTATCAGCAGGATGATGACTCCCAGCAGGACGAGGTCGATGCGCTGGAACCAGGTGCGGATTATCTCCCAGTTTTCGCCGAGTAGAAAACCGCAGTAGGTGAGCAGCAACGCCCAGATGAGGGATCCTAAAAAGGTATAGATAATAAAGGGAATCATTCTTACGCGGGCGGCACCGACAGGCAGGGAGATGAAGGTGCGGATCCCCGGCAGCAGGCGGGAGAAGAAAACGGTGGCATCCCCATAGCGGACAAGCCAACCCTCTGCTTTATGCAGTCTTTCTGTGGTGAGGCCGATGTATTTACCATAGCGTAAAAGCAGCGGACGCCCGCCAAAAAGGCCGATAAAATAGGAAATAATAGAACCGACAGTACCCCCTGTAGCACCGGCCAGGGCTGCAGGGAAGAACTTCAACTGCCCGGTTGAAACCAGGTAGCCCCCAAAGGGAAGGATGATCTCGCTGGGAAGGGGGATATTGCAGCTTTCGATAGCCATCATCATCCCCACCCCCCAATACCCCAGGGAGGCGATATAAGATGTTACTGTGATCACAAGTTCCGTAAGAAATTCAGTCATCAGTGATAAGGCCTATCCTTTCTTCTTTTAGCTGGATTCCCGCCGATTCATAACGAAGCTCCAGCTAAAATCCAATAAAATAAAGGTTTTAAAGCCTCAGTGTCTTTAAAAAACATCGTTATGAGAAAAACGCATAACGATGTCGCTTTCCAATATTTATGCGGGTTTATGCCCTCCTCGTTACGTGTTCCCGGGAATCCAGGTTGTATGGCGACAGTCGCCTGGGCTTTTACGGCTAATGATAGCAGTCACCAGCTTCCCTCTGGATACGCTGGAATGTACTGTAAAGTATACTGTCAGGCAGTTCCTGTTACACCTTCCGGCCTCTGACCTCTGGCTCTGACATCTATTTTCAGTGTAGCCGCTTATGCCGCTTTATGGCAATACCAACAGAGGATGAGAACGAGAGCCGAGGTCAGAACGTGCAAGGCGGAACGCGTGCAAGGGGGACAGTCCCCAGTGCACCTGCCAAAGTGACCGTCCCCGCGGCTGGCCCCCGCGGCTGGCCCGTCCCCTGTCTCACCCGCGTCTCACGTCAGCAAACTCAGTACTTCCTCTGCTGTTTTGCAGCTGTTGATTTCGGAGCGCCTTTTGGCGGCGCCGGGCAGGCCCTTCATGTACCAGGCCAGCTGTTTTCTCATCTGAAGCATAGCTAACTCTGCTCCTTTTAGTTTCATCGCAAGGTCGAAGTGGCGTTTGGCTGTTTGCATACGCGTTGTTATCGTAGGATCAGGCAGCAGTTCACCTGTTTTTAAGAAGTGTGCTGTGTTTTGAAAAATCCAGGGGTTTCCCAGTGCACCTCTCCCGATAATCACCGCATCACAGGCGGTTTCCTCAAACATCCTCAAGGCGTCTTGCGGGGCGGTGATGTCCCCATTGCCGATCACCGGAATCCTTTACGGCCTTTTTTATCCAGGCGGATTGATCCCCCAGTCGGCCTCTCCGGAGTAAAACTGATCTCTGGTGCGGCCGTGAACAGCAACCGCAGCAGCGCCACTTTCCTCTGCCAGCATACTCAATTCCAAAGCAGTTGACTCCCCGGCTGCCCAACCTTTGCGCATCTTCACGGTCACCGGCACATCCACAGCTTCTTTAACTGCTTGGATAATCTCCGCGGCTTTAGGGAGATCCCTCATCAGGGCACTCCCCTCTCCATTTTTGACGATTTTGGGTGTGGGACAGCCCATATTGATGTCGACCAGGGCTGCACCGTGATCAACTACCACCCGTGCCGCCTGTGCCATCTTTTCCGGGTCAGAGCCGAATATCTGCACCCCTACCGGGTAATCTTCACCTTTTATATCGAAAATTTCCCCAGTCTTGCGATTCCCGTAGATAATCGCCTCACTGCTCACCATCTCAGTATAGACAAAACCACAGCCGTACTCGTGAGCTAACATCCGGAAGGCTTATCGGTAAAACCCGCCATAGGAGCTAAAAACAGTGGATTCTGGAGAAAGAGCTGCCCGATCTTCACACTAGCTGTTGCGTTCATAGATGATCTTAAGCCCCCAGAGGGTGATGTTGGGATCGATGTGATCGACACAGTCGGTTCCAGAGCAGATCAGTTCAGCATAGCCGCCGGTTGCCACGACAACTGCATCATCACCGATCTCTGCCTTTATTCTTTGCACAATTCCATCCAGCTGCCCGACAAACCCATAGTAGATACCAGCCTGCATGCTGGCCACCGTGTTCTTGCCGATCACCTGCCGCGGTTTTGCCAGCTCAATACGGGGGAGCTTGGCTGCCCTTTCAAAAAGCGCCTCAGTCGAAACCCCAATACCCGGAGCAATCGCCCCGCCTAAATACTCCCCAGACCTGGAAACCGCACAAAAAGTTGTCGCAGTGCCGAAATCAATGATCACAGCAGGAACACCATAGCGAGTTGCAACTGATATGGCATTGACAATGCGGTCTGCACCTACCTCCCGCGGGTTTTCATAGCCGGAGTTGGGCATCCCGGTTTTTACACCCGGCCCCACAACCAGGGGGTCCTTGCCAAAATAACGGCGGCACATCTCACTGACAGCAGGTGTAAGGGGTGGTACCACAGAGGACATCACTAAAGCATCCACATCCTGAATCTGAAGACCCCGAAAATAAAAGAGGTTTTTCACCAGCACCCCCAGGTCATCGGCGGTGCGCCGGCGGTCGGTTCCGATCCGCCAGTTGGTAACCAACTCATCTCCATCAAAAACACCCAGAACTATATTTGTATTCCCTACATCGATAACCAGAATCATCTCTGTTCATCCTCCCGGCACAATACAACCTCACCTGCGCTGCATCTTATCTCTTCTCCCTGTGGAAGCCGGAGTACAAGGGCACCGTCTTCAGCCAAACTTACAGCTTCCCCATAAATCTCCTTGTTTCCCATCAAGAGGCGCACCTTTCTGCCCAGTATATCTTCGTATTGAAGCCAATACTGCCGGACAAGGGCAAACCCTGAACGGCAGTATTCTTCATAGTCATCTTCCAGGGTTTCCAGAATCCCCTGCAGCAGTGGCTCACGAGGCACCTCTTCCCCTTTGATCATCCTCAGAGAGGTGGCTGTATCCTGCAGATGCAGGGGAAAGTCATCTCTTTCCTGATTGACATTGATCCCGATCCCCAGCACCAGGAATTTGGCCAGGCAGTTGGCCTCACCTGTCGCCTCCACAAGGATGCCACAAAGCTTTTTCCCTTGAAAGATCAAGTCATTCGGCCACTTGATACCAATCCTGATCCCTGTCTGTCGGTGGACGGCACGGGCGGTAGAAGCTCCGGCCACTAAAGTGATCTGAGGAAAATGAACAGGTAAAATCTTCGGGCGCAGAATCAGAGAAAAGAGAAGGCTTTTCCCTGGAGAAGAGTGCCAGGATCTCTGCCATCGCCCCCTCCCGGCAGTCTGTTCCTCAGCTACAACCAATGTTCCTTCAGGATAGCCTTTCCGCGCCAACTCCAATGCGATCTGGTTGGTAGAACCAGCCTTCTTAAAATGAAAGACCTCTTGCGCAAACTTACGGTCTTCACAGGCTTTGCGGGTGTTACCGGTTTCACCGGCTTGATCGTTTTTATCGGCTTTACCGGTTTTACCGGTTTGATCTGCTTTCAGCCCACTGCGCTCGGAAGTGTTGAGTGTATCCACCTGTTCACCCTTTCAAATAATTCCATTAAACTAGCAAAAACTCCTTCATTTCTCCAATATCCATGCTGATATCTAAAGCTGTCGCCGAATGAGTAACTGCACCCACAGAAATCAGGTCGACCCCGGTTTCTGCCACTTTTCTGATGGTATCACCGGAAATTCCTCCGGAGGCCTCCAGGGGAACCCGCCCAGCGGTAATGTTGACGGCCTCCCGCATCATGTCAAAGGACATATTATCCAGCATGATGATCTCTGCTCCCGCATCCAGGGCTTCATTGAGCTGGCCTAAGGATTCCACTTCCACCTCGATCTTTATTGTATGCGGTGTCACAGCCCTGGCGCGCCGGATAGCCTCTGTGATGCCCCCGGCAACTTTGATATGATTATCCTTGATTAAAACGCCGTCATCAAGCCCCAACCTGTGGTTATAGCCCCCACCCGCACGCACCGCGTATTTTTCTAAAAGCCTGAGCCCGGGAGTTGTCTTCCTGGTGTCCACAAGCTGTGCCTTTGTTCCTTCCACTATTTTCAGGAGCTCCCTTGTAGCTGTGGCGACCCCTGATAACCTCTGCAGAAAATTCAAAGCCACCCGCTCTCCGGTCAACAGGGCGCGCCCCTGTCCCTTGATCTGTGCGATGACACTGCCCGGGGCAAGCGCACTCCCATCTGCCATTTCCTGTTCAAACTTTACCTCTGAATCAAGACAGCGAAAGGTTCGCTCTACTGCAGGCATCCCCGCCAGAATGCCGTGTGCCTTGCTGTAAATGAGCCCTTCAGCACGGAGGTTTTCCGGAACCAGTGCATTTGTAGTCAGATCGCCTTTCCCTACATCCTCCGCCAGAGCACGGCGTACAGCTTCATCAATATACCATGATGGTAGCATTTTCCCCACCTCAGCTATAGTATTTTACAGTGCTGCACCGCTGCTATCATCACCGGCGCGGTATGCAGCCCTTGTTTTCATCATCTGCTGGTATCGCCATAATGCAGCATGGACATCTACCCTGAAAACAGAGGTCAGATGCCGGAAGTCAGAGGTCGGAAATGAATTCCGCGATGTTATATAACTTCGGCTCTGTTCCCATCACCAGATGGTACCGCTTTGGCGGCATGGACATCTAACCGGAAAATAGATCACGAGAAACGTCCCCATGATCTCTTACCTTTGAAAAACAATATGGTGCAGCCAATTTTTATCATCTCTGTGAGGGAAATCCTCACGGTAGTGCCCACCGCGGCTTTCCTTGCGCATCAGAGCCGCCCTGGCGGTCAGCCACCCGAGGGTCAGCAGGTTCTGCGCTTCTACCCCGCGGCGTGAAGCAGGCCGCCCGGGGCACTCTTGCCGGATCCTCTCCAGTTCAGCAATAGCTGCGGCAAGGCCAGCCCCATGGCGAATGATCCCTGCCTTTTCCCACATCAGGGAACGCACCGCACCGGTAATCCTCTCCCAGGGAACATCCCAATCCTGGACCCTTTCATCCAGATTAAATTCAAACTCCACATTATTATGGGTATCCTTAATAAACCCCCTGGCATGTTCTACAGCCCGCGCCCCGAAAACCAGCCCCTCCAGCAAAGAATTACTGGCCAGTCGGTTGGCACCGTGTACCCCATTGCAGGCCACCTCCCCACAGGCGTAAAGCCCGGGGACACTGGTTCGGCAGTCCTTGTCAACTGCGACACCACCCATAATATAGTGCGCCGCCGGGGCCACAGGAATTTGCCCTTCCGAAAGATCGATCCCATATTGATCACAGGTGCGCCAGATGTTAGGGAACCGCTTTTTGAATCTTTCCCTGTCCAGGTGAGAAAAATCCAGGTTTACATGGTCGGATCCGATACTGCGCATCTCAGTGACAATAGCCCGGGAAACCACATCCCGGGGAGCCAACTCCGCCATCTCATGGTAATCAGGCATGAAACGCTCACCATTGATGTTGCGCAGAAAAGCCCCCTCACCACGAACCGCCTCAGAGATCAAAAAGCGAGGCACACCGCTTCTTGACAGGGCAGTTGGGTGAAACTGAACAAACTCCATATCCATCAAGGCTGCACCTGTACGGTAGGCCGCAGCCATCCCATCTCCTGTAGCCACAGCAGGGTTTGTGGTGTTTTCATAAAGCCTCCCGGCGCCCCCTGTAGCTAAAATAACAGCACGCCCCCTGCAGGTTGTGAATTCCCCGGATAGGCTGTCCATAAACAGAACGCCCCTGCACCTGCCTGAACGAGCGTCTCTCAACAAATCCACGAGAAAACAGCCTTCACGCAAAAAAATGCGCCGGTCAGCACGACACTCTTCAATCAGCTTCCTGGCGATCTCCCATCCGGTGGCATCGCTGGCATGAAGAATCCTTCTTTTACTGTGGGCACCCTCCTGCCCCAGCACCCAGGCACTGCCCTCACGGTCGAAGCGCACACCCAGATCCACCAACTCCATAACCCTGGCAGGCCCCTCAGTAACCAGGACCTCTACAACATCAGGATCACAAAAGTTAGCCCCGGCACTCAGGGTATCCTCCAAATGCAAAAAAGGAGAGTCATCAGCATCGATAGCAGCAGCAATCCCTCCCTGTGCCTTTTCAGTGTTGCTGTCATGTGCCCGCTCCTTCGTGATGAGCAGCACAGATCCATACTCTTTTGCCCGATGAGCTGCCACAAGACCGGCAATTCCGCTCCCTATAATCAGAAAATCAGCTTCCAAGGAGGGCAAATAAAATCCATCCCCTTTTCAAGGTGACAGGAGACGGTTCTTCTGTCACCTGTTATGCTTTTTCAATAATTCGCTTACTCATTCCGGTTACCCTGGCCAATTGCCTTATTGAAACCTTCTCTTTGAGCACCCTTATTATATTATTTCGCTTCTTTTTTATTCATTTGCTGGAGTATTTGCACATTATCAGATTTTATGAGTCTCCGAATTAGCTTTATGGCGTCCTCATCTGAAAACTTCCTCTTCTTAACTTCATCATCCAGGCACTCATCTTTATTTTCTTCGGTCATAAATTCTTTAAATATTCTGACCGCTTCATTGCGGTTAGGGTTTAATATACCAAGTACAAAATCTATATCAGTAAAATAGCCTTTTGAATAAATATATTCAGAATAACTGCTCCATCGGTATTTTGAGGCTTCTCCTACTATTCCTGCTTTTACTGGATTCCGATGAATATCTCTCAATACTTCCAGTAGATATCTATCGCCTTCAACACTTTCACTTCTAAATCTGCCCTGGAATAAATGGCCAACTCTTTCATATTTCGCATTATACCAATAAACATAACTTGCCCCAATTCTTTTTATTGCCTGTGATACCGTCTCTATACCTTCCTTAATTAATAAGTGAATATGATTACTTCAGACAATAGCCATAAACCTCATATTCACAGATATCTTTATACATTTCCAGTGTCGCCATAAACATCTCGTGATCTTCTTCAAACACCTCTCAATTTCGAAGCATATCACTTCGAAAAAAGGTGACAATACCCCCGTCCCCCTGTCACTCTAGCATCCGCGACAGTGCCAGCTGCGCCTTTTCGGCTACACTTGGAGCTACCTGGATCTGGGGTTCCATTTTTTCGAGAGTGTCCCTCACCTTTTCCAGGGTCGTCAGTTTCATATCAGGGCAGGTCAGGCGTGAGGCGGCGGGATAAAAGAATTTATCCGGGCAAGCCTGCTGCAGAGAGTATAGTATGCCCTCTTCGGTCCCTACAATAAAGGAAGTATTGTCTGACTCCCTGGCAAACTTCAGCATGCCGCCTGTGCTGGAAACATAATCAGCCATATCGATTACCTCAGGCCGGCATTCCGGGTGAACCATCACCAGTGCATCTGGGTGAGCATCCTTGACAGCCTTAACCTCTTCAGCTGTCAGGTTGTCGTGAACATTACAGCAGCCATCCCACAGAATAAGCTTGCGGCCTGTCTGCCTTGCTACATAATGCCCCAAATTGCGGTCCGGGACAAAGAGTACCGGCCTGTCCTCCGGCAGGGAGTTGACGACTTTGATTGCATTAGAAGAGGTACAAACAATATCGCTCTCCGCTTTTACCGCTGCCGAAGAGTTAACATAGGTTACCACAACACAGCCCGGAATCTCCTTTTTCCGAGCACGCACCCCCTCACCGGTTGCTCTGTCGGCAAGATAGCACCCTGCACTCTTCTCAGGCAGAAGCACCGTCTTCTCCGGTGAAAGGATTTTAGCGCTTTCCGCCATAAAATAAACACCACAAAAAACAATAACCCCCGCATCAACACCGGCAGCCTTTTGGGCCAGCTGCAGGGAATCCCCTACAAAATCAGCAATCTGTTTAATCTCCGGGCGCTGATAATAGTGCGCCAAAATTACAGCCCCATGCTTTTTCTTCAATTCCCTAATTTCCTGCCCAAGTTCAAGTTCCTTACCCATCCCGGTATCCTGTGGCATTTTATAAAACTCTCCCTTGCTTTCAGCTTTTTGCTTTTTCTTAAAACCTTTCCTCTAATCTTACGGAATATGACAGGAAGCGTCAAGGGAAATGGCGGGGTCAGGCTTGAGTAATTGAGTTATTCCATTTATCTGATATCTACCATAGATAGAGACATAGAATTACCTGCCTGGCCAAAAAGGCAGGACTGACGCATAAGTCACAAACATTGCGCGGTATAAGGTGTTTGAGCAATTATACTAGAATTTTTATAGCATAAATTGCCCACCCCGGTTCTTAGCAGAGCAGGTATGTGGTTATTATTAATGAGTCAGCACTGCGAAAAAGGATATGTACAACACAGACGATGTACGGAGATGTACGGAAGTGCATACACCATTTCGGCCGGAAAGGCGGTGAAACAAGTGAATCATACACCATTAAAAAAATATTTAAAAACCTATTGCATTTTAGATTTTATAGCTTTATAATAATAACGAACGTTAGGTAAAGGAGCATTAAAAAATGGCGGATACAGATCTAAAGTTACGAATTAAAGAAGTTGCTGTGGATCATTTTAATAGAGATGGCTATCATGGAACAACCATCCGCAACATAGCCAGGGACGTCAACTGTTCCTTGCCCATGATTTATTATTATTATAATAATAAAAAGGACCTGTTCGATGAAATAATTAAAAAGGATTACTTTGATCTGCTAAAAAGGCAGGCAGCACAGCTAAAGACGGATAACATCATAGACTTTTATACAAAGTTCGTTTATGAGCTAAATAATCTGAGCAGCTACGATAAAAAGGTTTACCGCCTTGGAATAAAGGTTTATCTATCCTTTGACGGTGATGAAGAACTGATGGAGATTATGGATAAATGGGAGAAAACTATAATCCCACGACATTATCAGATAATCAAGCCACATTTGAAGGATATGGAAAACGAAATCACTATTGTAAGAACATTGATCCATCTGGTGGAAAACCTGATAGAAAGTATTGTTGTTAAAAACCGGTCTCTATCTGAAGAAGAAATCCGCGAAGAGATTTCAATAGTGCTTCGCAGGTGTCACGGATGCGTATGATTTTTTTTGTGTAATATCTAACTAACGTTAGATATTATAAATAACATTATTAAGGAGAGATGAAAAATGGATATTGAGAAAAGACTTGCACTGTTGCAAAACACCTATGCGGCATCAGTTGCCGAGACTGTAAACACTTATGAAAAATTGAAGGTACTTGACAAGATCGTAGAGAGAAGAAAAGAAAGGCAGACACAGACGGCACCTTTTTTGAACCAGCAGCTTGGTATCGAGACCGTGGAGGATGTATTCAAGAAGCTTTCAGAGATTTATGGCTGCGCAAACTGGGCTGTGGAAAAAACGGATGACGGCTATGTCGCTACGGCAACGGCGTGTAAGCTGTGTGCACTGTCAAAGAAAATGGGGGATGCAAATCCCTGCAACGGCTGGTGTCTTGATCCCATGTTCGCAATGATAACAGCTATAGGAAAGATCAACAGTGACAATTTAATCGTTGAAAGCACTTTGATGAACGGGGACTGCTGCAAGGTTCTTATTAAGGAAAAATGACGTATTCCCACGGCCGAAGTCATAGGATCTGGTTCATGGAGCCTTTCATCCCACCCTTAAAAGGGGGGCTTTTCCGGCGGATGATTACAAGTCCATACCAAACAAATTGAAATGTGAAGAAAGTTGGGGGGACAAAAATGCGCTCATTTTTTTGTTACGAATACGAAAAACTCAACAAAGTTGTATATGACGATTTAAGGGATTTCTGTTTATGTGAGCGAATAAATGAAGAGTATGTAAGATCGTTGATTAAAAAAACTAACCATTTTGGAATTAGAAATATTAATATTGCTATTGGTTTTGGTATTGCCTATATAAAGAGAGTAATGGCCAGTATAAAATCAGCATAAATGGCCACGAAAAGTAGGCCACCCCCAACTTACAAGGCAGGCAAACAAAGGTTCACTCCCTATTTATTGCTCTAATAAGCACAACCAAATCAGAGCGAGGGAGTGAACCTGAGATTGACAAAGGTATCGTATCTCTAGTGATTATAAGTATTCCTTATTGTCAGCGGGATAGCTCTGAATGTTGCAAAGAATAAATTATTTCAAATTTGGAGGTTAAAATGGAAAAATACAGGTTTAGCAAATTATTTTACGGCAGTATTGCAATTATAGCGCTGTTTATTGTTCAAGTGTTTGCCGGCAAGTTTGGAAGTTTTGTTGCTGATTTATTTTCATACGAAAAATTTGACATCTATGGTGCTTTTGCTGGTATTTCAGTCCATCATGTTGTTCAAATGATTATTGCATTAGCTATTATTGTTGCATTAAGTAAGCTGTTAAAAGTCGATTTTGGTTTTAATCTTGGTGATGTTAAAAAAGGAACTTATTATTTGGTGGCATTCACCGTTGTTTTTGCAATTATTACAGTCATAGTTCATGTTTTAATGCTGCTCAACAACCAGTTGCCAGTATATGACTACCCGCTGAATGTAAAAAATATTATGGGAACATTGGGATTTCAGTTGTTTCTAAGCGGAACATCCGAAGAAATTCTATACCGTGCTTTACCTGTTACAGTTTTAGTCTATGTTTTTGGGAAAAGCGTCAACATTAAATGGAATATTACATTGGAAGTTATTCTGGCAGCTGTCCTATTCTCGATTGCACACACAAAATGGTCGCTATTTCCATTAGCTATAGAAGTGGATTATTTCCGATTACTCTATGCTTTCGTGCTTGGGACAATAAACGGCATAGCATATCAACAGAGCCGCAGTGTTTTATATCCAATGCTAATGCACAGCATCAGCAACGTTTTAATGGTTGGAACGGGATATCTGTTTATTATATTTCTTGCATAATAAAATAGGACAAGTTGCAAAAAGAATTCCCCACACACTAAGATCTCCAGAATTCTAGCACTTTGCGGCGGTATTTGGGACACCAGAGTGATACCTGAGACACTATCCTGCACAGCCTTCGTGTTCACATAGCGGTATAACAGGGTTTACCCTCTTGAACAACCAGGTGGATGACCGCAAAGCAGATTGCCGGATTAACTTCTTTCATCTGCTGCAGCAGGATTCTATCTGTTTCACTAGAACAAACAATAAGAAACACCTGATAAAGAGGGGTTACCTTGGAGCAACTGTTAGAAATCCAGATCAAACGAGCCGGTTACACAGATGAGAAGAATGCGATCAGAGATATAAGTTTCTCCTTGAAAGAGGGGGAACTCGCCGGTCTGATCGGTCCAAACGGAGCAGGGAAAAGCACTACCATCAAAGCCATTTTAGGCTTGCTGCCGGTAATGGACGGCAGTGTAATTTTTTGTGGCAATAAAAGATATGCCTATATCCCGGAGCAACCCGTTTTCTATAATGATCTGACTTTATGGGAACACCTGGAGTTGGCTGCTTCGGCGTACAATATTAATCAGGTTGTCTTCCAGGAGCGAAGCAGCAGACTGCTCCGGCTTTTTCGTTTGGATGGAGTGCGACATTACTTACCTGCCACATTTTCTAAAGGAATGCAGCAAAAAGTGATGCTGGTGATCGGTTTTCTGTTGAAAGCCGACATTTACATCGTTGATGAGCCATTTATGGGGCTTGACCCACGGGCGATCAGGGATTTTCTAATACTGCTGCAACAGGAAAGGAGCCGCGGGGCAGGGGTCTTGATGTCCACACACGCCCTGGATACCGCGGAAAAGGTTTGTAATTCTATAATATTGATGTCAGAAGGCCGGCTAATTATGAAAGGAAGTCTGGACGAGATTCGGAAAACGTGCGGCCTGCGGGAGGGATCTCTGCTGGACTGTTTTAATAAACTGCTGGAGGACAGCCCATGACACCAAAACAGCTGTTTTGGAGACGACTCCTGTCAGAGTGGAGACTTAAACACACTGCATGGAGCACAACCATTGATTGGACTGTTGCTCTCTACATTATAATTCCCGGCCTGATCATAGCAACGGTCAGCTATATACGCTTGTGGAACCAGCTTCCCGCCTGGGCTGTCGGGCTTCCCACAGCCATACCTTTACTGCTCATCTCTCTTTATACATGGACAGGAACAATCCGCTTATTCCTTGAAGAGGCCGACCAGCTTTTTTTGCTGCAGCGCAGAGAATGGACGCGGCAAATCATGAGATGCGGGATGGGCTATTCTGCGGTATGCAGCCTCTTAACAACATTTTTCGTGTTTTTCATACTTGCCCCATTCCTGCTCCTGGGCTGCGGCCTGTCAATCAAACAGCTATTCCTGCTGTTCGCTCTTGCCTTCCTGCTGAAAATGAATGTGGGTTTGGCAAAACAATTTGTTTCCCTGCGCCTAAAAGCCTGGATAGCGAAAATCGTTTTAATAATACTCTTTATCCCCATGCAAGTGCTGTTTGTAATGGGAGCCAGTCTGCTCCTCGCTCATTTTCCCCTCTGCTATGCCTGCTGCCTGCTGCTGGCCCTGACGCTTTTACTCCTTATCAAGATCCGGCTGGAAATAAGGGGAACGTTTTTAGACGACATAGCCCGCGAAAACCATGAGAAGCTAAAAGATGTATCTATCATCCTGGGAATTTCCGGAGTATCCATTAAAAAACCCAGTTTAAAACGAAAAAGGCCTGTGTTTTATTCCAGGTTCAACCATCTATTTCGGGAATACAGTGCAGTAAACAGGTTGACCGAAGCATGTATCAAGTCTTTCTTGCGAAACAAGAATGGTCTCATTTTATATATTAATTTGGTTTTTATCGGTGTGCTCCTTGTAAGAGTTCCCAATTGGTCGGTGTTGATCCTCTGGCCGTTTTTAGCAATTGCTCTTGCACTGTGGGCTAAATTCCATTGGGGGGATGTCATCACATCAGATTATATAAAACTATTTCAGTGGAAATCCGAGGATGTTCATGAAGCAGCCAGGAGGTCAATTTTTCTTTTATCATCTCCGGGCTTTTTACTGATCAGCTTTGCATTGGGTTTCAGCTTATGGAACTGGGCAGGTGCTTTTGGCATTTTACCTGTAGGCTTTGGACTGAATCATTGTGTAACGAAATTAATAAGCATGTGGTATCATGCTTGAGTTATTCTATTCCCAGTCTGTACTCTCCAACCGGAAGACATCTTCCAGCGGCACCTTGAAAACATGCGCCAGTTTCAGGGCAAGCATGATCGAGGGTTTATATCTGCCCACCTCCAGGGAGTTGATGGTCTGGCGTGAAACCTGAACTAAAGATGCCAGATGTTCCTGCGTCCAACCTCTTTCCTCACGCATCGTGCGGATGTTATTGATCAATCCATCACCCCCACCCTTGTAAAGTGTACTTTACATCATTATAGCAGGATGTATTCGGTATGTCAAGGTTACTTTACATCATTTCTTGTAATTCCCCTTTCCCCTTTCCAGGCATACCCCTATGCCACCTTGGCGGCAGCGGCAGATAATAAAAAAAGAAGTCAATATTATGTAGCCATCCCCTTCCCCAAAGACATTTCATTATTGTAAAATATAATTGGGCACAAACACGGAACCGTTTTCTTGCCTACCTGGCAAGTGAGATGTGGAAAGTGGGAGGTTGGATGTGAGAAATTGAACATCAGGATCAAGAGTTTGGGGTTTCCTGAAAGATATCAAGAAGCTGCTCAATATAAAGGTCTTTATTTAGGCAGAGTCATTGCCCAATATAAGGATTTATACAAGGTTGCCGCCGAAAGTTCAGAGTTAATAGCAGAAATATCCGGAAGACTTCGCTATTCAAACGATGAGCTGTCAATATGCGGCACAGGTGCGGAAATTTTGATGGAGATTTTATCATGTGGACTTGTTTTTTAATGGCAGCTCTTTTTATATCGATAGGCATCGCCGTCCATGGTTTTAAATGGTATTTTCTAATCGCTGGATTAAACACCATGCCCAAGGAGAAAAAAGAAAAGGTCAATGTAAAGGCCCTGGGGAAATTGATGGGGGTCTATGCTTATGCCAATAGTGCGGTGTTTTTGGTGATGGGCATTCTGTATGCCTTCGACATAAAAATAAGCATGGCACCCGCCTTTATATTTTTCGGGATTTCTACAGTATACCTGCTGATAAAGGCCCAAAAGTATGATGGCAATCTTTTTGATGAACAGGGAAAGCTGCGCAAAGATGCGGGAAAACAATTGGCGCTTCCTGTTGTCATTACACTGGTCGTCTTTCTTGCAGTGGGTGTTCTGCTGTTTTTTGTCTGTTCAACCCACCAAAATTTCCTTTTTGGACGAAGGACTACAAGTACACGGCATGTACGGCGAAATTTATGCCTGGGAGTCTATTGAAGAGATTGAATTATTAGAAGAACTTCCAAATGTCGAGATGCGCACCAACGGTTCCGGTTTTGGATCTCATTTGAAAGGCCATTTTAAAACAACTGAATTTGGTGCAGTTAAGCTGTTTGTAAACGCAAACAAACCACCATTTGTATATCTTCAGAGCAATGGGAAAACTGTGATTTTTTTTAATTTAGCGGATGCCCAGAAGACAGAAGAAGCATATGAAGAAATTTTAAGGAAAACCAGGTAGCAGCGCCAGGTGCATATACATGCCTCTTGCTAACGATAGCCTATAGATGGCGATAATACCAAGTTTATCCGGGAGAGAGTAGATAAAGCCCTGCCCCGGCTGTCTATGGAGGACATCAAACCAGACACCATCATCCTCGATCCCCCTCGCCAGGGAAGTGACCGGCAGACATTAGCTGAAATCTGCGGCCTCTCTCCGAACAAAATAGTAATGTGGGTCATAAACATGAATTTGAAGTGCAGATTATTTATATAATGGGAGATAAAAATGATAGATGAAAAAGGGAAAAACACCAAATTAAGAGCCATGTTGAGTTCCCTTATATTTTCGATTGTTTTGATGATTTTTCCCGTAGCATCCGGCGTGATTGTAGTTATGAATGATATGGACGCCATACAAAGTTATTGGCTGCAAGGTGTTTTTATGATGTTGTCCATATCAGTACCTGCAATCTTTATGTGGATTACGAATATGAAACCTGCCCAAATCGGTTTTATCGGAATTGAAAAAGGCAGTATAAAAACAGTATTATATTTTGTACCGGTAATTGCAGCAAAAATAGGATTTCTCTTTTACGGAATAAATCATGACATACATGCTATTATGGCTTTGGCATTTTTCACAATCGCAATTGGATTGTCAGAAGAACTTTATTTCAGGGGAATTATACTGAGAAAGCTGAGGACTTGTTTTACAATCAAACAAACAGTCATCTTGTCTTCTGTGTTCTTTGCAGCTGTGCATGCTTCTCAAGCATTTTCAGGAGCAGGAATTTTCATGGTTGCACTTACCATAATTAACGCATTGCTATTTGGTATTGTCGCTTCGGAAATTGTAATGTTAACAAAAAGCATTATATCCGTAATTATATGGCATATGTTATATGACTTTATTAATTGGATTGCGTTAATTCAAGGAACGATAGAAATTGTTTTGATAATCATTCAATCGGTAATCATGATTACCTATGCAATCTATTTATGGACCAAGTTGCCTGATAAACAGGACTGCCCATTATGAGCAAAACCGGAGACTGATAAATTTCAGGGGCAGCCACGGGGACGGTCATTTTGGCTGGTGTTTCGATTAGCGGCCTAATCTGAAAAATGATTCCCTGATCAAAGACTTTACGTAATTACCCCTGGCACAAAATCAACACCCCTGCATACCATATACCAGACATTGCCATAATTAAGGGGTTGATGAGTGTGGAGCAAACAAGACCAACAAAGGGTTATGTGCCGCCAGGGGGGCACAAGCTTCCCCCTCTCCCCTACCCTTATAATGCTCTGGAGCCGGTGATCAGCAAAAGAACGCTGCGCATCCACCACGACCGGCACCATCTCGCCTATGTAGAAGGGCTGAATAAGGCAGAGCTCAGACTTGTGGAGGCGCGGCGCATGGGGGACTTCAGTTTGGTAAAGCACTGGGAGCGGGAGCTCGCCTTTCATGGCTCGGGGCATATCCTGCACAGCATCTACTGGACAGTGATGGCCCCAGGGGGATTGAGAGAACCGGGTTATTATACCTGTCTGGAAATTGAGAAGTACTTCGGGGGCTTTGCCCCATTTAAAGAGCAATTCACTGAGGCATCGATCCAGGTTGAAGCCTCCGGTTGGGGGGTGCTGTGCTGGGTACCCTCCTGGATGAGGTTAGAGATCCTGACCGCAGAAAAGCACCAGAATCTCACCCAGTGGGGAGCGATCCCGCTGCTTGTTGTGGATGCATGGGAACACGCCTACTACCTGGACTACCAGAACCGGCGGGCGGACTATGTCCGGGCATGGTGGAGTTTGGTCAACTGGAATGAAGTGGAACGGCGTTTGCGGCTGGCCATGCGGACCAGAGTGCCGCTAGAAACATCTTTCGGAATGTAGATATGTGAAATAGATGTCGGAAAAATGAGGGATGATGTCGGCGCAGTTATTGCGCTTGAATCTCCATTCATGTGCGACATTAGGGGTGTTGAGAACGGTGAGTTCGTCTTCATAGATGAAATTTATCCCGTGCCAGTGCTCAATGTGTATTCGGACAGCTCATGGAGCCATCTGTCAGAATGGCCGCAATATGCTGAAAACTATACCTTGCTTTCCGACAGCGATGCAACTGCATTTAATGTCTGCATCAGCGGTGTGGGGCATTTCACTCTGACTGATCTGGCACTTGCCAGCCCGCTTCTGACGCGCATATTCAATGGGCAGAAATCAACAACCGACACCGAATACTGCCTCAAAACCATCAACAGGGTCTGCCTTGAATTTTTCGACTGCTATCTTAAGGGAGAGGGTGAGTTTGCGTCAGGCGGGATGTATTAGGTTATAAGTTAGATCGATATTATGATCAGATGAAACCGGCATGTACTAAAGACTATAAACAGAAATTTGAAGTGTAGCTGTTTGGAACTGATAATTTATATTAGCGGAAGGATAGAAAAGTATGGGTATTATTTATAATGACACGAAAAAAGATTTGCCATCTGAACAATTACATAATTTATTTATGTCTGTAGGTTGGTCAGATGGTTCAGAAACTTCAGATATGATAAAAAAATAACAATATTCCGTTTACTAATTCAACTCTTGTAATTTCAGCATGGGAAAATGAACGTTTGATCGGGGCAGTGAGGGTATTGAGTGATAGAATGTTTAGGTCTATAATATATGATTTGCTTGTTTTACCGGAATTTCAAAACAAAGGAATAGGCAAAGAATTGCTAAAACGCTGCTTTGAGCATTTCCCAAACTCGGAATGGCTAGTTCAAACAACAGAAAAAATATCAAGTTATTACGAGAAAAGAGGGTTTAAAGTTAATAATGATGTGTTTTTAACCATCCCGTGTAAATTATTTTCACACACCTAATAAGCATAACATGAAGCTGACAAATTCTAATTTATCTATGTTTCAAAATCGGGTAGGAGGCTAATCATTAATTGAGTAGCCGACCTCCCACACCACCGTACATACCGTTCGGTATACGGCGGTTCCAAAGTTTACACGTTACTTCGCAGAATAGCATTCCGTCAAACTGAGGTATCCGACGCGTTTAAACCTCTCGTTGGATAGGGTTTTTAACAAGATTGGGCTATGGGCAGTGCGCCAATAGCCTTTTCTTGTGTTTGCCCACATCCACGCCTGTTCTTCCTTGATTCCTGCACGCTTGAGGTTCTCAAAACGAGTGCGGACTCTCTTCCATCGTTTCCATGTCACCATTCGTATGCGGCTTCTAATCCATACATCCAAGCTCTTTATCAGCTTTTTTGCATCTGCCAACTTGAAGTAATTCATCGATCCTCGAACCACTTGGTGTTCTTTTGCATACACTTTGTCTCTAATTCATGGGGGGATGTTGCAGATTAGCGATCATAAAAAGCAGTGGTAATGTCTCCTGAATCTGCTAAACTATTTGCAGATTAATTAGGGATGCTAAGAGCTTGCAAATTCTTTGGAAACTACCTGTTAAATTATCAGTTTACGCAAAAGACAGATATTCAGTTGTATATCCAGTAATATCGAAATGCCCCTGCTGCAATGCTTCTGTAAGGCTGTCCTCTTTCCGCACTCAAAAGTTGCACAGACACTCTCGTATGTTACAGAACATCATGATGTGGTTTTATGTGACCGTAATATTTATGAGCTACGGGAAGTTCTAAATCGGAAGAAGCCTGATAAGCTACCAGATGCAGAAGTTCTTTTGGCTGAACTTTCGTATTAGTTAATTCCGGCAGCATATTAGTGGTTCAAACACTTCGAATCTCCCTCCTGCATGGACAATACAATATGGTTTTATTCCCATAATAATAGCAAAAAAACCTGCCGGTAAAATTTTTTTGTAAATCTTGAAAAAACAGATGCCATGCATTCTTGTATGAAGTGTATTTTTAAAATTTGAGGCACCCGATTATGTGGATGAAGGCATCAATACATTTTATATGATTTTATTAATAACGAGCTTAAAAAGACCTATATAATTGATTTTTAACTGAAGAAGAACAATAATTAACCTATAGCCGGCAAGTAACCCCTAATAAAGCTGCCCAAGCTCTTGCCATTGCTAGCTTTTTAAGTAGCAAAACCTATAAAATATTTTGCACAAAAAGGAGGAAGACACCCCTCAAAAATCTAATTGGATAGGTGAGACCCAAAATCCAATAGAAGGGATGTCTTCAATATGAAAGTACAACAAACAACCACACATTGTCAAGCACCTCTTTTACCCAGACGTGAAAAAAGAAAGATTGAACTTGAAAAATACCGTTTACAAAAGAAAATCCGTAAATTTAATTTGCCAGTTACTTTTGATAACAATACAACCACTAAATTCGCCAATTTTGGCCCTGTAGAATCTTTTAAACAGGCAATTGGTTTCAAGGAACTTATCAAAAGCACTTTTACCATGCGCAAAGCACCTAACAGCAAATATCAGTCTCAAGAAATGCTCGATTTTCTGGTTGATGCTCAAATTCTTGGTTTATCTCGATTCGAGCATATCAATGATTTACGTTACGACCCGGGTTACCTGAAAATCAAAGGCGATATTGAATGCCCTGAGGAATCAGCATTCAGACGGTTATTTAAGGCACTGGGAATTGAATCCCTTGAGGAATTACGCTCTATCAATCAACAATTTATAGCACTGCATTCCCAGACAAAGGAACCAACTGAGATATGGCTGGACTGCGATGATACAGTTATTACCCTTCATGGCAACCAGGAAGGCGGTGAGGTAGGCTATAACCCTCGTTATCACGGCCGTCCGTCTATCAAGGCCAAGGCTTGTTTTATTGCTGAAACTGCAGAATTAGTCAATCTAAAAGCATATGGTGGTAAGACGCACAGTAACGGCGAATTCCTTAATTTCTTCAAAGAGGCAGAGGGACAATTACCCCATAACTACGTACCCAAAGGTGTAAGAATGGATTAAAGGCTTTTTGAAACTTGAAAAACGAAAATCTTCGAATTAACTTCCC
>NZ_CDRZ01000136.1 GCF_000946815.1 Syntrophaceticus schinkii
CTAGCAAACCGACATCTTCTTTTAATTTAATTGCATGGGGAGATATATAAGAAAGTGCCTTTAGCGCAACGGCACCGACGGATACTATGACCTCTGGCTGGACTAAGTTAATAGTCTACTCAGATAATAGGAACAATTACGGATTTCATCCACAGACGGAATTCTGTTATTCCCCTGCTCTGTACGTGGATTACAAAGTACTGCATTAGTGATAAAGACTTGCTCCCTCTTCCATCCAACATCAGCCAAAAGCACCTCGAAATTATCCCCGGTTTGATCACCATAAAGTGGTATACCTGTTCTATCTGCACCTAAACGGCCTGGAGCTCCGCAACAAAAAGAATTTTAGAATTTACATTACCGTTAGCATCTGAACCCTACCCCTTATTTTGGTATTTTATAGTTAAATATTATCATTTTATCATACTATTTACAACTGCCCCTCCCCCATTGTCCTAACGTTATGTTAAAAAAGAACCCCTTCAGAGGGATTCTCTTTAATCCATATTATCCCGTTCGTTGGAATTCGACAAAATGCGGGTGGTAAACGGTACCGTTGCCAGGGGAACCGCTTTTCTCCCCGAGCTTGCTACTAAAACCCTTGTCCCGTCTATTCGAAGGGCTCTTTTCTTGACCACAATTTGACCACAAAGACGCATCACCTCCGAAAATATCTTTAAAAATGCTATTGACAAGTATATCCACGCTGTCTATAATAGATATGTGATAATACGTGCGTGAAAGGAGAGTATAACATGAAGGCAACATTTGGGGACTTTCTTGCACAAAACCCAAACTGCTCAAAGTTTGACGGCAACCCTGACGCTATCGCAATATTCAACCTGTTGTCTAAGGATGAGAACATCATCGGAATGATTGATGCCTCAGAAGCAGGAAAACCAGCCTTGTCCGCCTGTGTCGATGAAATTGAAGCATACTTCGACAGCCAACAAAACTCTAAGGTGGATTTGACAGATAATTTCACCCGGACTGCTGTGGGAAGGATGGTTAAAACAATAGTCACCCCGTTCG
>NZ_CDRZ01000137.1 GCF_000946815.1 Syntrophaceticus schinkii
GCAATAGTTCTTTGCAAGAAAAACCCTTTTGTTTTTTGAAATTCGATTTCACGAGTATTTCACCTATCTTGTGTTCTTTGAAAAAGTTTGCAACATAATTGGCTGACCTATTTTCATCGGTAATGTTTTCTGGTAAGATAGAAGTCACAAGAGCACCCTTCTTTCCTTGGTATAATGGGGTTTTGCGTACTTCTATTTTACCAGATTGAGGGGTGTTTTTGTTGTTAAAGTTCAGATATATCAAGGGTTTGAGGGTATTTTTTTAGTGCGAAAGTTGAGATAATAACCTTATTTAAGACATCAAATAAGCATGAAGCCTTTGCTCTGGCTACCATGCGATTCTGATTTCCTGAACAGCCAAATTCTTTTCTCAGTAATGCAGTATCAGGCAATTCCAAGACAGTTCCATCAATGGCACTTAGCCTATAACCGTTCCATAATTTTAAATCGTCACATTGCTCGTATACAACCTTGTTTACTGAGTCATTCAACTCTATAAAGGCTTTAGGATCAATCTTTTGCCGAGCTTCACAATAAGCTTGCTTTGATACTGTAGTGTCAGTCTTCAATACGTTCTCATAAAAACTATTCAGCTCAACATTGTAATTGTTAACGATTTTCTTTACCATAATTCATAATTAAATGAAGCATGGTTTCTTTAAATCCCATTTTAGAACTTCCTTGAAAAATGACTTGGCTTTATGCGGCTTGAGCACTTGAACAAATAGTCATTAAGAAGCTGTTGATTCTCCTCAATAAGCCTGTTAAAACACCTAGATAGTTTCAATTTTATCACCTAACAAATGTAAGGTACACAATAAAAACTGTGTTCTTTCGATTGTTAGGCGATTTTTCAAATGTTCAAGGGGTTTTTGAAAATTATTTACTCCAAGTCAATTCCACTAAATAACATATTAACTTGATGACATTGACCGTGTACCACCCGTATTTTGTCGAATACTAGCAAAAACGTGAAAATATGAACTGTGAACTTAAGAGAACCTCTGCCAAGGAAGTCCGCGGGGTTCTTTTATAACATAATGTTTATTACCAGAACAATTCATGGTTTTTAGTATGCAATTCACGGGTTTATCTGAGGCGAAATAAATCGTGTCGACTTTAGATAATCTTGGAGACACCCAGCCTTGTAATGAGAAGAGAACGGGAATAGA
>NZ_CDRZ01000138.1 GCF_000946815.1 Syntrophaceticus schinkii
GACCGTAAATACTATCAGGCATATACGAAACAACCAGCTATGTTTATCAAATGGTAGTCAGAGTGCCTAAAGAATCTGGGGGGTCTTCGTGAGTCAGAGTGGCTGCAAAGAAAGATAAATCTATGGTTATGGTATAAACTAGGATGGATACGTGGCAAGAGGTCAAGCAAAAGTTCAGCATATTTTTGGAGGGTTTTTTTGAGATTTCCTTCAATTACGGATGGATTAACTCCACCGGAACTATGGGCAAAAAAATTTCAGGCTAATAACCCCTTGTTCGTGAGGAGATTAGAGGAACTAAGAAGCGAGATAAAGAGCAATCTAGTTGAGCTGTATGAGAATTATGATGAATACAATAAACTTGATAATCATGATAAGAAGAAAATGAAATCAAAATATTCGTTTTTTACATACCGCGCAGGTGTATTGCCCCTTGTTGGAGTAGATGATATTGTTTGTTCTAATTATTTTTAAAATGTTCCGTGGTTTGTGTAGTTTTCTAATATTACGGTCTTATCCAAAAGCATTAGATAAAATGGTTGCTAATTTTAATGATTTAAAGCAAGCATTTTTACGTTCAGTTGTACTTTGGGCAGTCGAAGAAGTAAAAGATACAAAGTATGTTGATTTTCTGCAGCAGATTCTTTACGACAGCAGTTCTCCTTTCTTAGTACAACTAATGGCTTCCCAGGCGCTGTTAAAGGTTTGTGCAGAAGCAGATGTAGCATTGGATAGCGAGAGAATAGAAAAGGAAATTAGATTGGCTAAAGACAAACCATATCTGTTAAAAAATTTAATTCTATTACTAGGAATGTCAGGAAGCAAGCTAGATGCTGATGGGCTTCTTGAAGAGATAAAAGAAGAGTGTGATAGCATGCCTGACCATGAAAAATGGATGGTAGAGTATGCAATCGCAGGTTTTTCCGAGGCGAAAGAAATCGTGGCGGCTTTAGATAATCTTCCTGATTGGCTTTGTACAGAAGATTATCCGTTGATTGAAGGATTGCCTTACTTTAATCCGATGTATTAAATGCAAAAAATGTGTGTGTTATTGATATTTCCATAATACAAGTTTAATGGGATAAGATGATATTGTCCTGGAATGAGTATTCTTACGACATCCGGCTAGCAATCCTGTGATATTCGGGCAGCGTTCTCATCACATCCGGCCCTGTACTGCACAAGTGATTTTCCTCTTAAAAGCAGTATGCCGAGGATATTTGTTTTTATATTTGTCGATAAAGCCTATACCATCCTGTTTTTCTTCTCTGCAAGCCAATGTTTCCGCCATCGCAACCAATAATCCCGCTGCTTTATCGTAGCTCCACCGATGCCTGTTTACTGACGATTGCATCTAGCAAGCTCGGGGGAGGAAGAGCCCCCCCCTCCGCAAACAGCAAGCTCGGCTAGCCTCGCAATGGTACCGGTTACGACCCGACTTTTGTCGAATGCCAGCGTGCGAACGGGACAACAGTGGTGTTTAGTATGAAATGACAAGGGGAGCAATATAATATGCTGGAGTTACTGGCTATAAAGTTAAAGGCGGGAATAATTAACAACAGACCAGATTGACAAAGCATTTATCAGTTATTAAATTACCTGTATAGCCACTAATTCATCATAGGCGCTTCCTATTTCTTGAATAGAAAATTGTGGCTTAATTTCGCCTAC
>NZ_CDRZ01000139.1 GCF_000946815.1 Syntrophaceticus schinkii
TATTTCTCAGTGATCTGAGCGTTCAGATACCTTTGGAACTCCTTCGAAATCTCAGAAAAGTGTGAAAGAGAACGATAGACATCTACTAAGGAGAAATTGAAGCGTTCGAAATAGCGACCCTTTTCCTCGAAAGCCTTCTTCTTAGAGCCAGGCGAGAGCAATCTAGAGACGACAAGCATAATCATTATGGAATTCGTATTGTACTTAAACTTCTTATGCCTGGACTTGTTCTTAAAAAAAACATCCAAGCGGAGTTCGTGGTAAATCTTCAAGATGGCGGCATACCCGAAGTTTTTTCTGTTGTCCGTATCGGGAGCGAGCCTCTCATCCATATCGACCGACAAAGATAACTTCTTCTCCGCTTTTTCCTCTTGCCGGCTATAGAATTAATACTTAGCTATATATATATACAGCCCTCTTTTTATAAGGGGCAAATTTCTTTATGCACAAAAATCGACGGTTAAGACACGAAAACCAACGGTTCATGACGCAATTTCGACGTGTTGCGCACTTGATATTGTCTATAGATACAAGATATAGTAATATAAGTTTATATTTAGTAAGGTTACAACAAGAGACTTTTTTAATAATAATCGGAGATTTGTTTAGAGGTTTAAGAAAAGGAAGGGGGAATGCCAAGGAAAATATAGCAAAGCAAAAGAAAGTGTATATAAATAACGAGGAAGGGAGGGCATTGTTATGAATATCAAAAAACTGAAGAAAGCTACAGTAACATTAATCCTTGCTGCAATACTCGTTATGCATGCGATTCCTGCATTAGCCGGACCAGAGAGACACGTAGCATATCGCTATGTATGGGGCGTCAGAGCTGTAACAGAATGGTCGGGTGTTAAACATTATACCAGGGCGTGGTTGGAGCTATAGGCACTGATTCTGGACAGCAATGGGGTGTGGGTTTAACAAGTGCCACAGCTTATGGTCTTCCTAATAGCACTGCTCACACACGCTACGGAAGATAAATAACAGAAATATTATTCTATGGAAGACAGTAATTACTGTCTTCCATAGAATAACTATATTTTGCATAGAAGTGTCCTCAGTGTTTGAACTTGCATAATCTAAGTTCTCGGACAACCTATAAAGTTATAAGAAATCAGTGTTGTGTAATTAGCGATAGTGCGTAGGGAATAAATATGATAAACAGTATAAAAAACCAAAGTAAGTATTTAATTAGGAACTAATATCCACCATAGGAGTGGAGTTTGCCGGAATTACGACAGGGGGCTTAATTATGGATAAAAACAAACTATTGTCATCGCTGTTTCTAATAATTGTATTTATGACCATTGTGGTTTTTTCATGTTTTTTAACATCTTCACTGGAATATGCTGTCCGGGATGAAATACTAGTGAATAACTTTTTGGGGCCGGAGGCAAAAAGCTTTAAGATTATTCCCGAGGAAGATGCTGCTAACTGGCCGCGAGCTTTATTTGAGATTCCTGAGCACTGTGTTATAAGCAAGCCCTTAGATATATTGGGCAGCACTGTTGGTATATATATTTCCGGCAGTGTTGATATTATCCCCGAAATGAAAGAAGGCCGTTTTTTTAATGAAAGAGATTTCGCGGCGGGTGGAAAATATGCGGTCGTTGGTGAAAAGATTTTACCGGATACTCTGGCCAAAAACGACAAAAGATTTTATATCTTTGAAAATCAAGAATATGAAGTTATCGGCGTTATGAAGAACAGGAACGCCGATGATTGGCTTGGCTACAGAAGTTACCTGAATCTTAAAGCTCTAACCGGCAACATAGATTATTTGTGGGTTGATCATTTTGGGATAGATGCTGGTGACAAGACCCATACGGTTTATGTGCAATTAAAATCCGGCATCGAACAAGAGGGCATGCAATTCAAAAGCGCATCAATAGATATGATCGAATCGCCATTGTTAAG
>NZ_CDRZ01000140.1 GCF_000946815.1 Syntrophaceticus schinkii
AACAACAGCAATAATTATCCCCTTCCCCAAAACTACGATATCTTCGATCTGGGTCAGGAATTGCAGTGGGCGGTTAAAGACACCGTCAGAATGTTTGATGTCGACCTTGTTGGTGAGCGTGAAAACGCTATCTTTAAATGCCTTGCTCGCTTCAATCAAGACTTAGGTGTAGAATTTGGAGGCGGCTGATTCCGAGGAAGGTTTACTGGGTGGAGGAAAAGTGAGTACAGGAGACGCAGGCTGATCACCATGCATGCCACACCACTGAATGTCTCAGAGAGCCTGGATCGCCTTCTCTTTTACAATGATGATCTTTCCAGCGCTATTCTGACATCGGCTACCTTGAGCATCAGCGGAGATTTCTCCTTTTTCCGAGAGAATGTCGGCTGTTCCAGGGCATTGGAGATTTCTGTGGGGTCGCCTTTCTCCTATCAGGATCAGTGTCTGCTCTATCTGCCCCAGGGGCTTCCCGATCCGAGAGAACCCGGGTTTCATACAGGTGTGGCACCCTTCATAGAGGAGATCCTTACCCAAACAGAGGGGCGTGCTTTTGTTCTTTTCACCTCATACCGCGGGTTGAATGAGGTGTGGGACCTGCTAAAAGGTCGCCTTCCCTGGAAGCTGTTGAAACAGGGGGATCTTCCTAAAAATAAGCTGATCGAAGAGTTTAAAGCTGACCTGCATTCTGTGTTATTCGCCACAGCCTCATACTGGGAAGGGGTGGACGTACCTGGGGAGGCACTCTCCTGTGTTATCCTGGTAAAACTCCCCTTTGCGGTACCCGATGACCCCCTTACAGAGGCCAAGATCAAATCCATAGAGCGTTCCGGAGGGAATCCCTTTTTATAATTACTCCCTCCCACAGGCCGTTCTCCGGCTGAGGCAGGGTTTCGGCAGGCTGATCAGGTCCAGAGATGACCGTGGGATTGTAGCCATCCTCGACCCTAGAGTAAGGACGAAGCGTTACGGCAGGTATTTCCTGGATGACCTTCCTTCCTGCAGGGAGATAACCAGTCTAGATGATGTTGAACACTTATTAAAAAGCAGCAGAGTGAATAATATTTGCCAAAATATAAGTTGAGGTGATCAAGTTGAAGAAAAGCCTGGAGATCAAAGTAACAGAAGAAATGCTGCTGAAAAGGGCGGGCGGCCGTTCAAACGAAAGAACAGCACAGTATTTACCAGAGATAATATCTCTTGGAGAGGGTTTAGTTGGAACCAAAGA
>NZ_CDRZ01000141.1 GCF_000946815.1 Syntrophaceticus schinkii
ACTGGATACAGATTCTGTTCAGATCCTTCTGTCCAGCGAACCTCCAGTATTGCATCTTCCGGCGCAGTGGCGTTTTTTATCATTCTTCTATCCTCGTAGAGGTAATATACCTGCCCACTCTCCAGTGTAAATGTTTTTCCCTCCATATGAATATCGCATTACCTACCTTTACAGCAATTTCCCCGAAATTCTTCACCCCAATGTCGACCTTATTATAATAAGAAGGATAGGCATTCTTTACATCTATTTTAATAGTATCAATTGCACCGTTTTTATTTGTATCCTGCAGATTCAGACTGGTTGCTCCGACATCCTTGCCCTCCGGAGATAGGGGCGGGCATTTTTTAGCCCGGGCTCACAGGTTAGGTCTGGCCCCCAATCTCCCTGGGAAACGGAATCACTAAATATCCCCCATTTGAATTTGCTGGTCTGGGAGGCAGAACCTGAATTGCGGTTCGGCCAGTTTGTAAAGCCAAAACTCATCAAAGAAAGAGCAATCAATAGACTTAACACAGCACAGGCAGATCTGTTCATTTTTTACCCCCCCCTTTGCAGTAGCAAAACCCCTTAGCGGCAACCAGGCGTAAACTGGCTGGAAGCCTAATCATTGTTTTCAATCTCTAGCAGGCTGAAACAGCTTCACCAGATGGAAAAAACAGTCTCCATATCATTTGTCGAGTAACAACCTCGAATACTATCTTGCAGTTCCTGTTCGGTGAAATATCTGCCGCTTACCAAGACTTGGTTGTCGTATTGTTTTGTCATAGTGCAGGCCCCCTTTGATAATAACCCACACTATTGTCTCATAATTAATTACCGCTGTCCAGTTCCTTTTTCGATAAAATATTTCTTCTAGTCTCTGGAAACCCTTGTCGGGCATAGTAGTTAAAGGCTATGCGTCAGTTCTGAGCCAGTACCAGTACTGACGCATCAAAATGTTTAAAAAATCTTGCAAGTACAAAAACTGGCGTTTTTATCACCGATTCCGAAGTTTTTTAGAAAAATATCCGTTCTACATGTGGCGGCACATCCTTTTCAAGCTATTTTGCTCCTTTTAACCTACTATAGCACCTTCAAATGGGCATACGGGTAGTGTACACCGTATTGAAACCGCTATGTTGAATAGAATTGCTAAGCTGCCGTTGGCCTTATTTTCCAATCATCCTCCTGAACCAATCGCAGTTGGCCTGGGGATTTCATTAACTTGCGAATTCGCTTTGTATCTAAGGAATTGTAAATCATGTTTTTACGAAACTTTTCAATGAGTCTCCGAAACCCAACTTTTTTAGCATGTTCGGTTAGGCAAACCGAATGAAGCACCATTTCATTGAGCATCCGGCCAATATGCATCAAGTAGTGATATCCCTTCA
>NZ_CDRZ01000142.1 GCF_000946815.1 Syntrophaceticus schinkii
TTGTCTCAAAACACTTGAATTCTGCTTCCAATTAGCCTTTGGGTCTCCTAAGTTTGGTAGTTTCTCAGCAATTGTATACTCTCCCTTTTTTATTGTACCGGACATTGTCAGATCATCCATTTTCCCAATAACAGCCATTCCCCGTGCCCTTATTTAACTGCTTCCCGGCGCTCTTTGCGACCTTTATCACATCACTGGCATCATCTACCTACTTACGGCCTTTATCCCGTACTTTACTCCCTGGGAGAAGTAACCAACTCCAGGAATAGAGGCCAGACCGCTCCATCCGAAATTGGTCCAGTCTCCCTCTGCGGCATACCAGATGGCGTTTATTGCGTCAAACGCCATCCCACCTACCGGGATCATCCCCCCCCCACGTCAAGGGCCATATGCCCTGCTTCCCCTGACTCTACACATGTACCGAAGGGGTCCACATAGCTGATGGGATTGCCGTTCACATAGGCGTATCTGTTCAGGCTCTGCCCCTCGTCGATGCTCCCCAGCAGCACATCCAGGTTGATGAACCTCTTGATGTCTGGATTATAATACCGCGCCCGCATGTAATACAAGCCGTTTTCATCGCTCATCACCCCGTACTTTCCATTGAAAAGGAAGGGTGTATCGCTGCTCCCGGTGTAGGCTAGCAGCTCCCCGCAGGGGCCGTAGCTGTATTCGTCGGTTGTATAGCCGTCCTCGTCGGTTAAAGCTACGGTACTTCCCCGGTAGTCCTAGTGGTAGACCGAATAGTATCCGTCTGCTTCATCCGACCCGATCAGGCCCTGCCCGTCGTATATGCTGATTTTACGTTTTCTCTTATTCTGTTCACATAAACAGTCTGCCTATTTCGTCAATTAAATTTTCTAATGTTAACCCATACTCATTAGGTTCGTCATCTTCATTTAGCCCATTAATAATTAATTCGTCTCCAACAATTTGTCTGAGTTGATTATAAAATTCCACTGTATAATCATTACTATTTTGGTTTTCGATAATTGGAATCAAATCAGGATTATGTTTTTGAAGACACTTTTTCAATAAATCCAGTGATTGTTTATGCAATTTAATCATTTAACTTCCTCCTCGCGCCCCGGCACTACTATTGGCCCATGTTGTAACAACTTTTCCATTCTGATTTAAGACTACAGTTGCATCTTGTCCAATGTACTTTACGGTACCTCCAGATTGGTTCACAACTTGTACGGGATTATTAACAGCATCAACAATTGCCTTATTAGAAACACCTCTGCCAGCATCTCTTCTAATAGCCTGTTCTGCACCATGTTTTGTCCAACCAGTAATTTTATTATTAATAGGTAAACCATCTGCATTAACTTTCCCTGTGCCCTTAGCAAACTTCTGAAGGTCTATTTTATCTACTTTAAATTGCTTACCAGCACTCTTCGCGACCTTTATTAGATCACTGGCATTATCTAGCCTACTTACGGCCTTTATCCCGTACTTTACTCCCTGGGAGAAATAACCAACTCCAGGAATAAGAGCCAGACCGCTCCATCCGAAATTGGTCCAGTCCCCCTCCGCAGCGTACCAGATGGCATTTATTGCGTCAAACGCCATCCCACCTACCGGGACCATCCCCCCCACGTCGAAGGCCATATGCCCTGCTTCCCCCGACTCTACACATGTGCCGAAGGGGTCCACATAGCTGATGGGATTGCCGTTGACATAGGCGTATCTGTTCAGGCTCTGCCCCTCGTCGATGCCTCCCCAGCAGCACATCCAGGTTGATCGAACCTCTTGATGTCTGGATCATAATACCGCCGCCCGCATGTAATACAAGCCGTTTTCTGTTG
>NZ_CDRZ01000143.1 GCF_000946815.1 Syntrophaceticus schinkii
GAACAGCATCAGTTCTTTCACTTGATGCGCCAAATTGTTATGTCTGGCCAGGCGGATCTGGGACATCAACCACTGTACTTGCTGCTCCAATTCGGCGATCTTACGATCCTTTTCTTTCAATTAAACCAAGCATGTTTTTCTAGACAGTAATTTCCTGTGTTTTCTATAAGGAGATTATACCATGAAAACCTTGTAATAGCAAGGTTTTCAGAGTCTTAGATGCCCTTTTTTGCAATGTGTTTTTAAGAAATTTGCCGCTCTAGAACTTCCTTCCGTTTAAGCTTTTTCTCTTAGCTTTGCACCTTCTATTATGTACGATAATTCCATGGTATTAAGGAGCATAGTGACGGAGTCTCCTTTTGCCGGCCAGCGAAAGTGCCCCCGCTCCAGGCGCTTGAAATACAGCCAGAAGCCATCGCCATCCCATTCCAGGATTTTTATTCTGTCCCGCTTCCGGTTGCAAAAGACAAACAGCGCTTCTGAAAACGGATCAAGGGAAAAGCTGTCTTGAACAAGCATCATCAATCCATTAATAGATTTCCTCATATCTGTATGACCGCAACATACGTATACGGGTTTTTCACTCCATTTCATTACAGTACCCTTAATATGCGACAGACTTTTTTTAATAGTTCCTGATCAGTACCTTCATCCACGGTTATACGGCAACCGCTTACTTCAATATGTAGCGTTGTTTTTGTCAGCTGGTCCGGTTTAACTTGTATCCACCCAGTTGGTACTATATTTGCGGGCTCCTCGGCTTTTAAGAGCCCCTCACAAGCTGCCTTTCTCAGCTTTCGCTGCCAGTAGAAGTATTTGTTTCTGCTTATTCCGTTTTCCTGACAGAAATCCTTAATGTTTTGCCCGCTGCGTTTCTGTTCCTGTATCACGCGTGTCCATTGTGATAGCCGGTATTCCGCTGCAACTTTTTTTTGTATCCATACAACCACTCCGTTCCCAGTTTAAAAAGTTTGCTTACTTTTTCAACTTATTCAACTGTATTCATCGTGATTGTACTGTCTTTAAACCTTATTTTCTATGTGATGGTTTACTTGACGCTTACGATGTGGTAGCAATATACTGCAACCTGTTTCAATCCACGCACCCGCACGGGGTGCGACTAGCTGCCCCCACACATGCCATACTGTCACCGCGGTTTCAATCCACGCACCCGCACGGGGTGCGACATCGATTTGATCATTATGATAGGGCTACACCGGGTTTCAATCCACGCACCCGCACGGGGTGCGACAGCGTCCATAGGCGGATGGGAGATAAGAGCAAGTTTCAATCCACGCACCCGCACGGGGTGCGACTTCTACATGATGGATTAGGGGGGTGTGGCTTAATGTTTCAATCCACGCACCCGCACGGGGTGCGACGCTGGCATACCTGCTGAAAGTGCAAAGGGGCGGGTTTCAATCCACACCCGCACGGGGTGCGACAAAAGGAGTACGAAATATTCAAATCCGAGTATGTTTCAATCCACGCACCCGCACGGGGTGCGACCATCTTGGCTTATGCCGGTAACATACTTTTGAGGGTTTCAATCCACGCACCCGCACGGGGTGCGACTTTTTCAATGACAAAAACGGCGCATCTGTTGGTGAGTTTCAATCCACGCACCCGCACGGGGTGCGACGATGCTGGTTGGTTGTGGCGGTAATGGGGCTACGGTTTCAATCCACGCACCCGCACGGGGTGCGACTATATGGCTATTCTGGATAGGCACACGGACCTAGTTTCAATCCACGCACCCGCACGGGGTGCGACTGGCTAAAACTATACAGATTGACCAATTGGCTGATGTTTCAATCCACGCACCCGCACGGGGTGCGACTGTCTCCAGGGCCTTGATGGGGATCACCTTACGGGTTTCAATCCACGCACCCGCACGGGGTGCGACAAGCGGTCTAAGGAGTGTGATGCCAAGACTATCAGTTTCAATCCACGCACCCGCACGGGGTGCGACCAAAGTTGGTTTTCCATGCAGATGTGCTTTTGTGTTTCAATCCACGCACCCGCACGGGGTGCGACCTCCAGTCGATAACTCCGGGGATATTGGCCAGGAGTTTCAATCCACGCACCCGCACGGGGTGCGACTAACGGAGGTGCTTTAGTCTTGCTTTATTTCACGTGTTTCAATCCACGCACCCGCACGGGGTGCGACAATCTGGCCCGGGAAACTATGAAAGGGCTGACTGTTTCAATCCACGCACCCGCACGGGGTGCGACCTTGACAAAATCGGGAAGGCAAAGAAAAGTAGGGTTTCAATCCACGCACCCGCACGGGGTGCGACCAGGCAAGGCCATATGGGTAGTTGTCCGGACTGGCGTTTCAATCCACGCACCCGCACGGGGTGCGACACCCTAAAAGCTCCGCAACCCACCAAATAATCAAGTTTCAATCCACGCACCCGCACGGGGTGCGACACCGGAAATACGGACATCCCGGGTGTTTTGTCGTTTCAATCCACGCACCCGCACGGGGTGCGACTGGAAGGACGGCCGGATGGTGTGGCTGCACCCAAGTTTCAATCCACGCACCCGCACGGGGTGCGACAAGCCCATTACTACAAGATTTAAAACGGTCTATCGTTTCAATCCACGCACCCGCACGGGGTGCGACCGAGGCTCTTCCAGCAGCACCCGGCGCTGCGATGTTTCAATCCACGCACCCGCACGGGGTGCGACCGGGTCCATGTTTTTACCTCCTTATTCGTGATAGTTTCAATCCACGCACCCGCACGGGGTGCGACAGGTGACTGCTACACCAGACGAGCAGCGGGCCAGGTTTCAATCCACGCACCCGCACGGGGTGCGACGAGTAGAGCCAAGTATCCCATGATTGCCGTTCCCTGTTTCAATCCACGCACCCGCACGGGGTGCGACGCAGACGAGCGCGCAGCTGTTGCCGCAAATGAGGTTTCAATCCACGCACCCGCACGGGGTGCGACTTCGTATGTTTTCGTTCTCTAACACCCAAGCATAGTTTCAATCCACGCACCCGCACGGGGTGCGACGACCCGGCAGTTGACACGGCTAACTTCGACGATCTGTTTCAATCCACGCACCCGCACGGGGTGCGACATATTCGATGTTTGTATCGACAAAGAAGATGACGTTTCAATCCACGCACCCGCACGGGGTGCGACTTTGGGCAAAACTTGTAGCTAACGAGTTCAAGGAGTTTCAATCCACGCACCCGCACGGGGTGCGACGCCATCCAGACATGCACCACGAACCATAACAATGGTTTCAATCCACGCACCCGCACGGGGTGCGACTTTCATGATATCACCTCCACAACACCATTATGGCGTTTCAATCCACGCACCCGCACGGGGTGCGACTTTTATACGGTACTTTTTACCTTGGTACAATTTGTTTCAATCCACGCACCCGCACGGGGTGCGACATTCCTAAAGCGGTTGTGTAGGGCTGTTTCTAAAGTTTCAATCCACGCACCCGCACGGGGTGCGACCACGAACAGCAGTATCTTTTTCCCGATGCCCCGGTTTCAATCCACGCACCCGCACGGGGTGCGACTAGAGATTATCCGGGCATATCTGCAACTGGACGAGTTTCAATCCACGCACCCGCACGGGGTGCGACTCCATATTTATTGATCAGATAGTCATAAGTAGCAGTTTCAATCCACGCACCCGCACGGGGTGCGACCAATCCAGAACCTTGCATCAGCTTTGGCCAGGAGTTTCAATCCACGCACCCGCACGGGGTGCGACGTGGATGCCGCAAAAGGTTCTAAGGACAGGATGTTTCAATCCACGCACCCGCACGGGGTGCGACACCGATAGAGCAGAATCTCGTACCGATGAAGCGGTTTCAATCCACGCACCCGCACGGGGTGCGACCGGCTACATCGACCGCGGGTCCAATCTCATAGAGGTTTCAATCCACGCACCCGCACGGGGTGCGACGGAATACCTGACAGCAGGTGGAGCAGAAATCAGGGTTTCAATCCACGCACCCGCACGGGGTGCGACGGCCGCGGTGCCCGTCCCCTCACAAGTGAGGAGCGTTTCAATCCACGCACCCGCACGGGGTGCGACGCCATCCAGACATGCACCACGAACCATAACAATGGTTTCAATCCACGCACCCGCACGGGGTGCGACCAATCCAGAACCTTGCATCAGCTTTGGCCAGGAGTTTCAATCCACGCACCCGCACGGGGTGCGACGTGGATGCCGCAAAAGGTTCTAAGGACAGGATGTTTCAATCCACGCACCCGCACGGGGTGCGACACCGATAGAGCAGAATCTCGTACCGATGAAGCGGTTTCAATCCACGCACCCGCACGGGGTGCGACCGGCTACATCGACCGCGGGTCCAATCTCATAGAGGTTTCAATCCACGCACCCGCACGGGGTGCGACGGAATACCTGACAGCAGGTGGAGCAGAAATCAGGGTTTCAATCCACGCACCCGCACGGGGTGCGACTGTTTGAAACAGTCAGGACGATGGTACTGACCGGTTTCAATCCACGCACCCGCACGGGGTGCGACCTCTCAACTTCTGTCGCAATTTCCGCAATAGGGGCGTTTCAATCCACGCACCCGCACGGGGTGCGACCCCGTGAGTATTTGACCCAACAGGCTGAGAGGGTTTCAATCCACGCACCCGCACGGGGTGCGACGGTTGTGATGGTGACACACAACCCCCAGCTGGCGGTTTCAATCCACGCACCCGCACGGGGTGCGACGCGGATTAATGAGTTGCTTGTTACTTGTTAAAGGTTTCAATCCACGCACCCGCACGGGGTGCGACCCGAATGCCCTGTCCCCTTGTACACGATACCCGGTTTCAATCCACGCACCCGCACGGGGTGCGACTGTTGCCTTGAGTGGTTGAGACAAGAGGCAGAGTTTCAATCCACGCACCCGCACGGGGTGCGACCCGATTATACGGCGGGACCTTACTCTGGAGCAAGTTTCAATCCACGCACCCGCACGGGGTGCGACAAAGTTAGGAATGATACCAGGAAAGAGAAAAGAAGTTTCAATCCACGCACCCGCACGGGGTGCGACGTTATAGATGCGGGCGAGGTAGATAACAATATTAGTTTCAATCCACGCACCCGCACGGGGTGCGACCGTTAAGTACGGCAACATTATCAAGGTTTGCATGTTTCAATCCACGCACCCGCACGGGGTGCGACACGAAACCAGTGCTCGTCATGCTCTTGTAATGCCGTTTCAATCCACGCACCCGCACGGGGTGCGACACCTATCTGTATTTATACTATAGAATTATTTGAGGGTTTCAATCCACGCACCCGCACGGGGTGCGACAGGTACCGTGATGCCTTTGAGGCAGCTGGCGAGGTTTCAATCCACGCACCCGCACGGGGTGCGACTCCAGCTGTGCCGGGTAGTTGTTCCGGCTGTAGGTTTCAATCCACGCACCCGCACGGGGTGCGACTATTTTACTGCCGGGGATGGAGAAACATGTCATAGGTTTCAATCCACGCACCCGCACGGGGTGCGACGGGCTGGTTTGATACGAAAAGGTGTGGTAGAATTGTTTCAATCCACGCACCCGCACGGGGTGCGACGCCGAAAATCGATCCGGTGGTAATTGCATCAGGTTTCAATCCACGCACCCGCACGGGGTGCGACACCCCTGGACTACACCACCGAGGACAAGCCTAGAGTTTCAATCCACGCACCCGCACGGGGTGCGACCAAATCATTCTGGAGGTGGTGGCAATGTAAAATGTTTCAATCCACGCACCCGCACGGGGTGCGACAGGTCATCATTGAGGAAGTCCTCGGGTTTTACGTTTCAATCCACGCACCCGCACGGGGTGCGACCTTCGGTTAACGGTGTGTTATATTCGGCTAGCGTGTTTCAATCCACGCACCCGCACGGGGTGCGACCCAAGACAATGCAATTAATTATGGGTATTGGTGGTTTCAATCCACGCACCCGCACGGGGTGCGACGCCGGCGGCAGTATGGCTATTGCACACATTGCAAGTTTCAATCCACGCACCCGCACGGGGTGCGACTTTTTTTCCGTATCAAAGGATATGACTTTTGTCATGTTTCAATCCACGCACCCGCACGGGGTGCGACCAGATCAGTATCAGCATCTGTATAACCAGTACCAGTTTCAATCCACGCACCCGCACGGGGTGCGACAGGATTAAGCTAACTGGCTCACTTGAGTGCAGGTTTCAATCCACGCACCCGCACGGGGTGCGACGATTGAAGATTTGGAAAAGGGGTGTAAATAAGTGTTTCAATCCACGCACCCGCACGGGGTGCGACCAGATTACGCTGGTTAGTTTTGTTATCAAACACATGTTTCAATCCACGCACCACGCACCCGCACGGGGTGCGACCTGGACAAGCTGGAAAAACAACAGCTTTACCAGGGTTTCAATCCACGCACCCGCACGGGGTGCGACCGGTATCGACGCCGAAGATGACCTGGCTGTCTGGGTTTCAATCCACGCACCCGCACGGGGTGCGACGCGAGCTGTTGCTAGGCTGCTGGCCGGGGGAGATGTTTCAATCCACGCACCCGCACGGGGTGCGACGGCCGGAGATGATATGCAAGGGCGGCGGTGTGGTGTTTCAATCCACGCACCCGCACGGGGTGCGACCGTCACTGAGTATGCTATGCCGGACGGTACTGTGTTTCAATCCACGCACCCGCACGGGGTGCGACCCCATAAATCTCCCACAGTACGTCCAGATGAGGTTTCAATCCACGCACCCGCACGGGGTGCGACGAACTTCGAGCAACTAGTCAATAACTCAACTTTCGCACTAAAAAAAATGCCCTTAAACCCTTGATATATCTGAACTTTGGTAAACAAAAACACCCCTCAATCTGGTAAAATAGAAGTAACATGCAAAACCCAATTATACCAAGGAAAGAAGGGTGCTCTTGTGACTTCTATCTTACCAGAAAACATTACCGATGAAAATAGGTCAGCCAATTATGTTGCAAACTTTTTCAAAGAACACAAGATAGGTCAAATACTCGTGAAATCGAATTTCAAAAAGCAAAAGGGTTTTTCTTGCAAAGAATTATTGCAGTTTCTTGTGACCTTAGTTTTTTTAGGCAAAAACCTGTTACCGCTATCTGGATATCAATACCGGCACAGCCCCTTCAAAAGACGCTGTCTCA
>NZ_CDRZ01000144.1 GCF_000946815.1 Syntrophaceticus schinkii
CATCTGGCAATTTCCGGCGCCTGTGCTGTTGCTGCAGCGGTGAGCCGGGCTATGCCCTTTTGTTTCCTTCTTTAAACCACTGCCTGATCCGGTTTTTCGCTTGAGAGGTCTTAACAATAGAAAGCCAATCGCGGCTGGGCCCACCGCTCTGTTTGGAGGTTAGGACTTCCACGATATCCCCGTTTTTCAGCCGGTAGTCTAAAGGCACGATTCTGCCGTTGACCTTCGCCCCAATACAGCGGTTACCCACTTCCGTGTGAATGCGGTAAGCGAAATCAACGGGTATTGAACCGAAGGGCAATTCCAGGACATCACCCCTGGGGGTGAAGACAAAAACAACATCTGAAAAAAGATCTATCTTGAGGGACTCCATAAACTCCCTGGCATCCCTCAACTCGTGATTCCAGTCTAGGATCTGGCGCAGCCAGGAAAGCTTCTTCTCGAACTCTTCATCAGTGGGGCGCCCCCCTTCTTTGTACCTCCAGTGGGCGGCAATTCCATATTCAGCGGTCCTGTGCATCTCAAAGGTGCGGATCTGCAGCTCAAAAGGCTCTCCCAGCGGCCCAATCAGGGTGGTATGCAGTGACTGATACATGTTCTGTTTAGGCATGGCAATATAATCTTTAAAACGCCCTGGAATGGGTTTCCACATGGTATGAACTATCCCCAGGGTGGCATAACACTCCTTGACTGTATTGACAATTAACTCTTACTGCAATCAAATCATAGATCTCCGAGAGATCCTTCTCCTGTTCTATGGTTTTACGGTAAATGCTGTAGAAATTCTTTGGCCTGCCCGAAATCTCCGCCGGTCATTCCCGCTTGATCAAGCTTCTCCCTGAGCTTAGCGACCACAAGATTGATATAGTCCTCCCGCTCACGGCGTTTTTTGGCGATTCTCTCCACCATCTCATAATATTTTTCAGGTTCCAAATAGCGAAATGACAGGTCTTCAAGCTCCCATTTGATCCTATAGATACCCAGGCGATGTGCCACAGGAGCAAAGATCTCCAGGGTCTCCTGTGCTACTCTTCCGCC
>NZ_CDRZ01000145.1 GCF_000946815.1 Syntrophaceticus schinkii
TGAAGCTGAATGTGCCAGCTCTTCTGCAGAGAAGCCTGCGTTCAACGAATGCTATTGAATCCAGCTTTAGTATGGTGTCCAAAAACATAAGGAACGTGAAGAACTGGAAAAACGGCACTATGGTACAGCGCTGGGTCTCTTCATCGTTGCTCGATGCCGAAAGCCGAGCCCATCGCATTTCAGGATACCGCTCCATGAGCATCCTGATCACTGAAATTCAGCGGTTAACAACCGTTGTTGACATAGATGGCATAGAGAATGAGAGCAAATCAGCGTAATACTACGTCACTCAAATTCTACGGCATTAGGGACAAGCTCATCTATTAAAAAAACGTTATGAAAGCATAATATCCATCACTTTTAACAATTGGCAAGAAATTAATTAGTATATTTGAAACAATCAAATAACAATATAATAACATATTAGGTAAAAATATTATAATACCTAAAACAAAAATACAATTCATAGTATTACCTGCCATGTAAACAGCTGCTCGTTTATACTGAGGAAGAAAATAACTATAAGATGTATCTACATAAAAAGCTGGATATATAAAAACAAGCTTAAAACCCAACCTTAAACTTACTATCCCTATTAAACCATTTTAAAAAAAAGAATATGTCCTAATTCATGAATCACTATATTTATTAATAAAACGAATGAAGCTTTTAAAAAGTTAACATCGACTATTACATATTGAGCCTTAAAAAAATATGTTATCATGGTAACAATTATAATTGTTACCATGATAAGCATATATGCAATATTATCCTTAATAGTCTTTTCTATAACTAACCCGTCTTTATCAAACATTGAAGAAAAAGTATCTTTATCAAGGTGATAAAAAGAATTTTTTTCTTCAACTATGTATAATTCTTTTTTTTTCTTCCATAGCTATTGTATAATTCTGATATTTATAAATATCCAATAAAAATCCTTTTCATATAATTCTCTCATAAACCAATCGTCTTTAAATAAAAATTCACAGAGTTCGCATGGGGATGAAATTTCTTTAGGATAGATAATATTATTATTCTTCATAAATTCAATATAAGGATTAAAGCCCTCAATAAACAATGTATAAAAAATGTTATTGTGTTTGATAGATTTGATAATTGATTCCAATGATTTTTCTCTTAAATTGCCAATTTTTAATATTGTATTCTCAATTACTTGTGAACAACAAGGGTAAACATCTAAAGTGGGAGTTATTAATAACTCTCCTGATAATGAACCTATACATTTTGCTTCATGTTTTTCTAGATTTAATAACTTAATAAATCTTGTTTCTGGAAAGTCATTAGCTGCACCTGTATTAATCCTGAAATCGGCAAGTAAATAGCTTCACAGTGGTCAACAGTACCTGAATCCGTATTAATAACCAGATGTATCCAAATATCCTAATCACATTTACCCTACTGCTTTTTTATCCGCTAATTAACCGGAAAATGAGTAACATTAACCACCACCCTGTTTCCGATAGGATGTTTTGAGATCCGTATCTTGTTTATAATACAGTCTTATTTGTCGTGTTTAAGCATCTTATAGGGTACAGCCGTTGGACTACCAGGTAAAGAAATTCCATCCAGGTTAGTTTTGACCTGATTGATCACTGTTTCCAGCCACTTGTTGGCAGCCAAACGGATATGTCTATAGCGTCCATTACCCACGATGTTGCCCGGTACACAAAGCACTTTGCGCCTGATGGTTTTTGCACGGCAGTTTTTGACCTCGTCAGGCATGGTGGCTTCTTTGAACCAGAGCATGAGATTGTAACTAATGGCCTTTACCAGCATGTAGGCCTCATTTTTGACAAAGGTATGCTGGCTTGCTTCATCAACAGCAAAACCATCTTTTAGTTCATTTATCCACAATTCACAGGTGCCGCGTTTGTTGTAGAAACGCCAGGCTTCTTCAGGAGACATATCATTAGTCTCAATGTTGGTTACTATGGCTTGGTATTGATAGCATTCAGGGTGGTCTATATATAATTGGCCTGTTTTGGGGTCTTTTTTCTGACAAATAACGATGAACCGTCTGGCCTTGTTCCAGCTTGGTAACGGGACTGTTAGTTCAGCAATGCTGTAACATTCATCTAGCTCCTGCCAAAGGTTTTGTTCTTTTAGGTAATTAACGATCTTTTTTAAACCACTTCGCATAGGGGCTTTACAGACATATAAAAGAGAGAATTTCATAATTCAAAAATCAAAGTTTAAACAAAAATTAACAACTGGACCACCGCTTTTGATTAACAAATAACGGCAGCGCATGGAGCATTACTGGTAAATAATAGCTACTAGTTACAAAAAGGCAGACACCACCCCCTTGGTAATTAAAGTGCTTTCTTGATTAGAATTAAGCTGCTTTTTGTTCTCTTTCAGCTGTATTGACGGCTGTTACTGTAGCTATCAGCGCTATTGCACAAAGGTAGGCGTGAGTTTCTACCTTTTTAGTACCCTGA
>NZ_CDRZ01000146.1 GCF_000946815.1 Syntrophaceticus schinkii
AGTCCCTTCTTCACCGAAGATGCTGCTGATTACAATTTAAATTTTAAAGATTCAGTTTAAGCGTACTGAACTTACAAGGACAACTATAATTTAAAAGATTCCCGTGAGTATCCAAAGAGGCATTAGGGACTGACTGTCCATCACCGCAATGGTATGGCTGGTTTTCCTATGCTTTCAGAATCGACGAAAGGAGCGAAGCGGAACCTCACGGGCCGACAATGCGGTAAAACCGCAATTGATTTAACCTAAACTCCATTTTTAAAAAACCGAACTCAAGATGATATGGAAGTAAATAGTATCATGAATTAGCCGTGGGGGTTTCGATTAATTCGCTTGACACGCGGCATTCTGTTTTGTATAATTAAGCAACATATAAGCAAAGACAAAGATCGGGAAGAGTAGTTGCCGGCGAAGCAAAAGAGAGGAACCGTCACCGGCTGAAAGCGGTTCTGGCGGAGTGGCAGTGAAAGTGCGCCCGGGAGTTGTGGTGCCGAAAGCAAGTAGGTGCCAACGGTGGAGGCCGTTACAGCTCGGCTTGAGGGGTTTTTTCATAACCTGAAGCAGAGTGGAACCACGAAATCAATCCTTTCGTCTCTGATGAGGCGAAAGGATTTTTTATATTATAAATTAAAGAGGAGGGAATATGGATGGGATTGTTCGGGCGAATCAAGAAGGATATTAATGTTATTTTTGAGCGGGATCCCGCGGCAAAGAGCGTTGCGGAGGTCATCTTTTGTTACCCTGGTTTCCATGCCATCCTCATGCATAGATGTGCACACTGGCTCTATCAAAGGGGAATGGTTATCTTACCCAGGATGATCTCTCAATTTGGTAGATTTATCACCGGAATTGAAATCCATCCCGGAGCAATAATTGGGGAGGGGCTGTTCATTGACCACGGCACCGGGGTTGTCATCGGGGAGACCACGGAAATCGGTGATAATGTAACCATTTACCAGGGTGTGACCCTTGGGGGGACCGGCAAAGAAAAGGGGAAGCGCCATCCTACCCTGGGCAATAATGTGGTGGTCAGCAGCGGAGCCAAGGTCCTGGGGTCTCAAAAAATAGGCAGCAATGTCAAGATCGGTGCGGGGTCTGTGGTACTCCAGGAGGTGCCTGACAACTGCACAGTTGTAGGGGTACCGGGAAAGGTTGTCAAGCGTGATGGCCGTAGAGTGAGGGATATTGATGATGATGGCATCGATCTGAGGCACAATCTCCTGCCTGACCCGGTAGGGGAGATGATAGTGACATTACAAGAAAGAATTATTCATCTGGAAAAACAGATTGCTGAACTGGAGGAAAAGCTAGATGGCCCTGAAAGTCTACAACACATTATCTAAACAGAAAGAGCAGTTGCTGCCCAAGCTGCCGCAGCAGATGAAGATCTATACTTGCGGCCCCACCACATACAACTTTATTCACCTGGGGAATGCCCGTCCACTGGTGATCTTTGATACCATCAGGAGGTACCTGGAATACAAGGGGTACCGCGTCACTTATATCCAGAACTTTACTGATATCGATGACAAGATCATCAACCGTGCCAGGGAGGAAAATATGGATCCCTTTGAACTCGCTGACAAGTATATCGGTGAGTACTTCAGGGACGCCGATGCCCTCAGGGTGAAGAGGGCGGATGTTCATCCCCGGGCCAGTGAACACATCCCCGAGATGCTGGAGATGGTCAAGGTGCTTTATGAGAAGGGGATCGCCTATGAAGAGGGCGGGGATGTTTATTTTTCCGTGAGAAAGTTCAGGGGTTATGGGAAGCTGTCCGGACGCAGTTTAGAAGAGATGCTGGCCGGTGCACGGATAGGTGTAGATGAGCGCAAGCATGACCCCCTGGATTTTGTCCTCTGGAAGGCAGCAAAGCCGGGGGAACCGGCCTGGGAGAGCCCCTGGGGAATGGGTCGACCGGGCTGGCACCTGGAATGCTCCGCGATGTCCATCAAATACCTGGGATTCAGTTTTGATATTCACGGTGGCGGCAGTGACCTCATTTTTCCCCATCATGAAAATGAGATCGCTCAGGCGGAGGCCTATACAGGTTCCGCTCCCTTTGCCCGCTACTGGATCCACAACGGGTTCGTTACAATTGACCAGGAAAAGATGTCCAAATCTCTGGGCAACTTCTTTATCGTGAGGGATCTGCTTCAAGAGTGGGCTCCTGAGATCTTGCGTTTTTTCCTGCTTTCCACCCACTACAGAAGCCCCCTGGATTACGGCTCCGGGAGTTTGAAGTCCGCCCGGAAAAGCTACAACAGGCTGGCCAACACCCTGGAACTGCTGGACGGCATCACTGATGGCAAACAAGATGCAGCTGTGGGAAGGCTTTCTAAGGATGCGGAGGCTTTTCGCGATCGTATAGCCTTTTGTGTTGCTAAATTTGAAAAAGCCATGGATGATGATTTTAACACCGCCTTAGGGTTGGCAGCTCTTTATGATATGGGACGGGAAATCAACGCTTTTATCAATAATAAAGATTTTGTACCCACACCTGCAGTGATCCATGTATTGATCCAGGCGCGGCAGTCTTATCAAGAGCTTTTGGATACTCTTGGCCTTCTTCCCGGGGAAAAACGGGAATTAGGACCGGAGTATTTAGAGGGGATTCGGGAGATCGCTTTATCTCTGCAAGATAAGGCAGGGGATCTATTGCAATCACCACTTCCCCAGGATCCCCAGGGAATACTGGATATTCTGATTTCAGTGCGTCAGGAGGCAAGGGCACAGAAGGATTTTCAACTGTCCGACCAGCTGCGAGATGCCCTCAAAAAAGAAGGTATTATCCTGGAGGATACCCCCCGAGGTACCCGCTGGAGGCTTGTGTGATATTTTTCGCAGTGGTAGGAGATTGCTGCGGTCAGGATCCTGTCAGGTTATAAATAAATTTTACCCGGAGAGATGGCCTTTAATGTGTCAAAAGGTTATTATTAAAGTGAATGCTGAAAAAGTCGGAACGGAGCGCTGATCATGCATAATATCCATACAGATAAGAAGTTATCAAAGATGAAAGTTGAGTTAATCACCTATACCCCGGATCCGGAGGCAGCGGTTGCTGCGGCGGCGCGGATCTGCTACTCTGACCGCGGTGCCCTTGATTTGAAACAGGATCTGGGCAAGGAAGAGGTAAGTTCTTTGTTGAAAAGGCTGATCTCCATGGGGCACCTCTCTCCTGTAGAACATGCCAGTTTTACCTTTGCCATCGAAGGGGTGAGCCGCTCTCTTTCTCACCAATTGGTAAGGCACCGTATCGCTTCTTACTCTCAGAAGTCACAGCGCTATGTGAATGAGAATAATTTTTCCTATATCACACCCCCTTCCATCCGCTGCGGACCCAGATGCCGCAGCCCTGTTCACCCGTGTGATGGGGGATTTACAGGAGGCGTATAGGAAGCTATCCGGTATTGTCCCGCGGAGGATGCCCGCTATCTGCTCCCTAATGCTGTGGAAACAAAGCTTGTTTGTACCATGAATGCCCGCTCCCTTTTTAACTTCTTTCGGATGCGCTGCTGCCGCCGTGCCCAGTGGGAGATCCGGGAACTGGCTTTAAGGATGAGGGAGCAGGTGCGCCAGGTTGCACCCATACTGTTCGCTTTAGCAGGCCCCTCCTGTGAGATAGAGGGAATCTGCTGGGAGGGTGAGTTTTCCTGCGGCAGAGCGCAGGAGGTGCGCTGTCGAGAGGTGACAGATGATGGATGAGACAATCTGGGGACGCAATCCGGTAATGGAGGCCCTGCGAGCAGGGCGTCCCTGTAACAAGATCATGATCGCCCGGGGCAGCCGAGGCGGTATGGGTGATCTTGTCTCCAGTGCACAAAAAAAGGGGATTCCAGTACAGTATGTGCCGCGCAATGTCCTCGACCGTCTGACCGAAGGAGCCAACCACCAGGGTATCGCCGCTTCCCTCAGCCCGAAAAAATATGTTCATGTAGATGATATTTTGGCCCGTGCCGCGGCCTGGGGAGAAGACCCCCTGGTGATTGTTCTTGCTGGGTGGGAAGACCCCCAGAATGTGGGCGCCATAATTCGCAGTGCTGAGGCGGCAGGTGTGCACGGGTTGATCATTCCCAGACACAGAGCGGTTCCTTTGACCGGGACTGTAGAGAAGGTCTCTGCCGGAGCCCTGGAGTATATGCTGGTCAGCAGGGTCGGGAACCTCTCTCAAACCTTGAATGGCTTAAAAAAAGAGGGTCTCTGGGTGGCCGGTGCAGACATGACGGGAGAACTCCCGTATTATGAGGCGGAGCTGACCTGTCCCCTTGCTCTCGTCATCGGTGGGGAAGGAAAGGGTTTAGGACACCTGACTAAAGTCTGTGATTATCTTGTACGCATTCCTATGCAGGGAAGAATTGAATCACTAAATGCTGCAGCAGCAGGTTCCATTCTTGTTTTTGAGGTTATGCGTCAGAGGTTACAGGCAGCGAAAAAAGGGCGCCGGGGAAGGTGAGGTATTGGATGGTATCCTGCTGGTAGATGGGTACAATGTGATCAACAATTGGCCGGAGCTGTCAGATCTGAAAGAGCATGACCTCAGCTATGCACGCGAACAGTTGGTTGCCGATCTGGCCGAATTCCAAGCTCTCTGCGGTATCAGTGTGATTGTGGTTTTTGATGCCCATTTTGTCAAAGGGGGAGTGGGACACAGTGAACATTACCTGGGGGTTGAAGTGGTTTACACCAGAGAAGGGGAAACAGCGGACAACTGGATAGAGCGCTATGCAGTACAGCATCGTTTAGCATCTCAAGAAGAAAAAAATCTGTCGCTTTTTGTGGCAACCTATGACTGGCTGGAGCAGCGGATCATCTCCGCACAAGGCGCCTACAGGGTTACACCCCAGGAACTCCGGCAGGATATGCAGAAGATAAAAAATATCGAAAAAATGCGGTTAAGCAGTAAATGCGAACGCGTGCTGCTTGATCATCATCTCTCAGAGAGCACAAAGAAGGTTTTAGAGGGTTGGCGCAGGCACAAGTTTTCTGATTTTTGATGCGAATTTGTCAGTATATAGCAGTTATATGTAATACTAGATTAATAATAGACGTTATGTATTTTATTATATAAAATATCGACAATCACAACAGAACTGACGCATAGCCTTTAACTACTATGCCCGACAAGGGTTTCCAGAGACTAGAAGAAATATTTTATCGAAAAAGGAACTGGACAGCGGTAATTAATTATGAGACAATAGTGTGGGTTATTATCAAAGGGGGCCTGCACTATGACAAAACAATACGACAACCAAGTCTTGGTAAGCGGCAGATATTTCACCGAACAGGAACTGCAAGATGTTAAGGAAATAATACGCATGTTTCCGAAACTAAGCCTTACCGAGCTAGCAAATACGGTCTGTGAGAACTTAGATTGGGTAACACCGAATGGTCGGAACAAGACAGCTTCATTAGACCTACAAGCTTTTAAAGAAACTTGAAAGAAAAGGGGTCAATTACCCTACCAGCCAAACAAGAAGATAAGATTCACGACAACCGGGATCGGATTGAGTTTGGGGTACACACGAGGCCTGCTCAGTTGATAGAGGGAAGCGTGAGCGAGTTTTGAAGCCATCGGGTTAGAACTGGTAAGAAGTCGAGACGGCATTAGAATTAT
>NZ_CDRZ01000147.1 GCF_000946815.1 Syntrophaceticus schinkii
CTGTTTACTACAAAACATGTGTTTTCGTGTGCGCCCTCTACCACATTTATCCCTTTCTCGATCACTGAAAGGTCAAAAATTAACACATAATCAGGCTCATAGACAAAGCACTTGGTTAAAATAGGTGCTTCATCAACCACCAGATCAGCAAAAACGGGAGCACCTCGCCTCTCATGTCCGTAAGCGGGCACGGTCATGGCATACTTATCTTCGTGGATGGCAGCTGCTGAGGTAAGTATTTTTCCTGCAGTAACCACACCTTGTCCGCCGAGGCCGTAAATCTTAATCTGTATCAACTCTTGCAACCTCCTTTTACTATGATGTTGTAATAGATACTTGCCAAAAACTATATTATTTAAAGGGTTTCCACCCCGGCTGCCATATCCGCAATCTCCTGGATATCCACGGCACAGCATTTAAGAGGGATTCCACCCAAGAGCTTGCATGGAAATTCGCTTACTAAACTGTTTCATCAGCTGTATCTTCCCGTCCAGATCCCTCTTCATCCGCACGGCCATCCCAGAAATACTGATAGCAGCAATAATTTGTGCACTGCTGTTTCTAAGCGGTACGGCGATACAGACCAAACCCTCTTCGATCTCTTCATTGTCAACTGCATAGCCTTGTTTTTTGATATCGCCCAGGTGCTGCTTCAGTAAATCCGGTTCAGTGATTGATTTGGATGTTATACTTTTTTTAATTCTTGTTTTTTTGATATAATCGTCCAGTTTTTCTGGAGGCAAAGCTGCCAAAAGTACCTTTCCTGTAGCTGTACAGTAAGCTGGCAGAGACTCAGAACCCGCGCTCCCATTATTTAACATGTCTACATTTTAACTGTTCCGGAATTTCCATTTATAGTACTTGGAGAAAGCGTAAAAAACTTATATCTCCTGAAATCTTTGTCTTCAGGAAACGATTTTTTGATTATTTATTTTCCATGGGGCACTCTATATCATCGAATAGTCGCCTTCATACTAGCATGTGATCAAAAAGATAACGTGCTAGCTCCTGTCCTGATAATACTCCAAGC
>NZ_CDRZ01000148.1 GCF_000946815.1 Syntrophaceticus schinkii
AGCTCATCTGTTTCTATCCCACCATATTTGCCCTTTTCATGGTTTTTCCTTATTTGTTTGATCATGGCCTGCTTTCATCATGGGATATATTTTTTAAGCTTTTTCAGCAGGTTACTGTAATTAGGGCAAAAAACCATTTTGGCACTGTCCTTCCCATATAACATCCCTGCTTCTTCACTGCTGCGCAAACTATAGATAACCTTATCGTATGCAAGGAGATGCCTTGTCAGATCCACATTACGCCTGTTAAAAGAACCTACAGGGTAACCGGATTCGACAATGTAGGGAACCTGTTGGCTTAACAAAACTGCCTTATTAAAGGACTGATCACTGATTTCTTCAAATGCCTTTTCTCCAATAACCCGTGCCCCTAAAGCTTTCCCTACATGATAGTCAATGTCGTTTTCATGAAGCACACCGGTCATAATACTAAATCCGCATTTATTCAGAAAACGGTAGAGAGGAGCACCGCTGCCGGCACCACCCAGCACATAGACCGTGGGGCCGCTGTTGATCAACTCCATACCACCCAGGGACGAGGGCTGAAGTGTGCAGATTCAATATCATATAGATCGGCAACCATTTCCTCATCCAGAATTGCTTCCGGGGGTCCATAAGCAAGTATTTTCCCGTTTTTAACCAGAAGCGCTGTTTCGTCAGCTTTTTAAAGCTAAATTCAATTTCATTGTAAGGAGAGGATTACGGTAATGCCTTTTTCTTTGGTGAGCTGCCGTAAGATCTCCATGACCTCCACACGGTGTTTCACATCTAGATGAGTTGTCGGTTCATCCAAAACGATCACTTCCGGCTCCTGTACCAGGGCCCGAGCAAGCAGCACTTTTTGTTTTTCTCCATCGCTTAGTTCACTGAAGTATCTATCCGCTAATTCATGTGCATTGACAAGATGCAAGGCTTCCCAAGTTTTCTGCGTATCTTCCTCGGAAAAGTGCCCGAAAAAGTTTGTGTAAGGGTACCGGCCCATGGCGGCAATATCAAATACTGTAACCAAA
>NZ_CDRZ01000149.1 GCF_000946815.1 Syntrophaceticus schinkii
ATTGGACTATTATTGGAAATAGGGGTTGAAGAACTTCCTGACGCGGCTGGCAGAGCAATTGATCGATCAACTGCAGCAGGCAGGGGAAAAGATGCTTAAGGAAAACAGGATCGACTTTGAACGGGTAGCCGCCTTTACCACTCCCCGCAGGATGACACTTTATGTTGAAGGGATTGCCGCCGAGCAGGCTGACCTGGTGGAGGAGGTTAAGGGGCCACCCCGCAAGGCGGCCTTTGATCAGTCCGACCAGCCCACAAAAGCTGCTACAGGCTTTGCGCGCAGCCAGAAGGTTCCTGTCTCCAGCCTGGTTGTGCGGTCAACACCTGCCGGAGAGTATGTTTTTGCGGAAAAACGCATCGAGGGCCGGCCGGTAGCAGCGGTTTTAAGTGAGCAGATTCCTGCTTTGATCAAGGGCCTATCTTTTTCACGCCCCATGCGCTGGGGAGATCTTGATTTTCGGTTTATTCGTCCCATCCGCTGGCTGCTGAGCCTGCTCGGTTCTGAGGTTGTGGACTTTGAATTAGGAGGTCTTAAGCCTGGGCGGTTGACTTACGGTCGTTGCGCAATTTCAGCAGTGACCCGTTAACTATCGATAGCGTAAAGGAATACTTTAAGAAATTGAAGGATGTCTCTGTGATCCTCGACCAGGAAGAGCGCAAACAGATGATCTGGGATCTCCGTCCAGGAGGAGGCTGATCTTGTTGAGGGACAGGTTTTGCCTGATGATGACCTTCTGGAGGAGATCACACACCTTGTGGAATGCCCACACCCTCTCCGGAAGTTTTGACTCCCGTTTTTAAGCTTCCCCCGGAAGTGGTGATCCACCCCATGAGGAACACCAGCGCTATTTTCCGGTTTGGGATGAAAGAGGGAAACTATTATCGCATTTTATAGCCTGCGCCAACGGCCCAGTAAATAAGGAACTGGTTCGTCGTGGAAATGAGAAGTCTTGCGTGCCCGCCTCCGGATGCGGAATTTTTCTTCCTGGAAGACCTGAAAACACCCCTGGAGGAGAATGTGGAAAAAGTTAAAGAA
>NZ_CDRZ01000150.1 GCF_000946815.1 Syntrophaceticus schinkii
AGAAACCATCATAGCTATATACCGGCGGTAGGGGAATATACTTTAATTGGGGTCAGGCTTGCTTTATTGTTTTATTTAGATTTAACGCCCCTGGTGTTGGACCGCCATTTTTGTCAGCATGGGACCTCTAATTCCAGGCCGCCGCACTATAGCGACTTCTTAGGGCGGGGGGGTGGTGATACTCCAATAACAGGGCGGCTGCGTGATAATAGCCAAACCGGGACATTGTTGAACTCATGACGCTTCCCAAATAGATCTATTGGGATTGTACCTGTGACATACTGAGCAAATGCATTCTGCCAATCGCTGTCATCAGAAAATGGTGTCCCTAAATCTTCGATCCCTTTATCACCGGTAAACCCAAGGTACAGTAGAACTACAGGAAAACCGAGCTTTGCCAGCATCCACGTGAAAGCTAGCCGATTTGCTAACTGGTAGTGTGAATCTCGAGAAATATTTACCTGGTTATCTATGCATTGCCACCCAATGCAGGCTTCTTTGATGGCCTTACCGATACGCTCATGGTTCTCAACACTATTGGCAGAAGTATTGTTAAATGGTTTTCCTCTAGTTTCAAGCTCATTACTGTGGGCTTTTGCTTCTACCAAGACTAGCCCAGGCCGATGATCGATCTCGCAGCTCATGGCGATGTTCCAGTTAGGTGTGGTTGCTCCTTTCTTATGTAGCAACCACCAGTTCTTTAGGTCGGACCACTCTTGTTTCATTGGATAACACTTGGGTCCAAAGGTCTCCAGTCTCGCTTCCTGGGGATAACGATACCCTTGTGGCATGTATTTGATCTCGTTAGACACCTGTACAGGCACCTTGACTTGAGGATCTGATGCTAGTAATTTCATAAATTCATCAACAAAATGTGGCTGTCCAGTCCAGTCCAGTACGTGCTTTTGACTTCCTCTGTACACATTTATACACTCCCTGTTTCTGAAAAGTGAATATAAAAATGAGAAGCAGGATAAAGAAGCTATTATAAAAAAATTTGTTACCGTATTTGTACTTAATAGACTTAGATTTACCGATGTAGATGATATTATCAATGCTATTGATATCAGGACAGATTATTACGATATTTCAGATGAACTACTTTCCAACGATGAATTTAAGAAGATAATTGAATACTACGATATACAAACGCGTGAGACATCATCAGGTTATGAACAAGTTGACAATGACCGTTGATACTAGCAAGCTCGGGGGGAAAGCGCCCCCCCCTTAGCAAGCTCGGGGAGAAAAGTCCCTCCCCTCGCAACGGTACTGACTATAATGCTCCCAAGAGGTGAGACACAGGATAAGAAAAATAAGTTACAAATATATCCAAAACCGAATCCGAGCAAACGGTATCATTCACAGTATATTCGCCCATACTTGCTGCGGAATCTTGAAATTAATAGGCCTAATCAAGTCTGGGGTGTAGATATTACCTACATTCGCATGAAAAAAGGATTCATGTATCTGTTTGTCATCATCGACTGGTACAGCCGATATATAGTTGATTACGAGTTGTTCCAGCACATTGGATAAATCCTTTGTACTGAGTTGTCTAAAACGTGCACTAAGCTGCCAAAGACCAGAGATTATCAACAGTGATCAGGGCGGGCATTTTACAAATCCAGATTACATCAAGCTGCTGGAAGACAACGGAGTAAAAATTTCCATGGATGGCAAGGGGCAATGTCTGGATAATGCCAGAACAGAGCGATTCTTTCGAACCCTGAAATATGAACGAATCTACGAGCTTGTCCCTAATGCCGTAGAATTTGAGTGACGTAGTATTACGCCGATTTGCTCT
>NZ_CDRZ01000151.1 GCF_000946815.1 Syntrophaceticus schinkii
ATGGAGATCACCAATGAGGTTGTGGAAAAGGCACTGGGTGGACTGCCGCCGGAGAAAAGGCACTGCTCCAATATGGCTGCTGATGCTCTTTACGAAGCGATGCAGGATTATCTGTACAGACGGGCTGTGGAGGGAAAGGTTTCACCTGCAAGATGATTCCGGTGATTCCTGGCGAACTATGTATCTGCCGACGGGGAAGTTCCCGGCAGTAAGAGGGGTAGATCATGATCTACCTCGACCATGCGGCCACAACGCCTGTTCATCATGAAGTAGCTGCTATAATGTGTGATGTGATGAATAATTGTTTCGGAAATCCTTCCAGCCCTTATGCCATCGGTAGGGAGGCCAAAGGCCTTCTGGAGAAAGCGCGCAAAGAGGTGGCAGGTCTCATCTGTGCCCGGCCGGAAGAGATATTTTTTACCAGTGGGGGGACAGAGTCTGATAACCTGGCGCTGTGGGGGGGTTGTATGCTCCCATCAAAGGGCGCGGCTCTCATATCATTACCTCATCCATAGAGCATCATGCTGTGCTGAACACCTGTGCCTGCCTGGCCGAGCATCTTGACTGCAGTGTTACTTATCTGCCGGTGGACAGTGATGGACTAGTTGATCCGGATGATGTAAGGCGGGCTATCAAAAAGGAAACAGCACTTATTTCGATCATGCATGCCAATAATGAAGTGGGAACTATAGAACCGGTGGCAGAGATAGCCTCTATCGCCCGAAAAAACGGGATACCTTTCCATGTGGATGCTGTGCAGACCGTCGGGCATATCCCGCTGGATGTAAAGCAGTTAGGTGTAGATCTCCTCTCCCTTTCAGGCCACAAGTTTTATGGGCCAAAAGGGGTGGGGGCACTGTATGTGCGGCGAGGCACACCCTTCGCACCTCCGCTGCGTGGTGGAGGGCAGGAAGGGGGGTATCGCTCAGGTACACAGAATCTACCTGGAATCGCAGGTTTGGGGCAGGCAGCAGTTATCGCTCAGCGCGATATGGACGCTGAATTGCAGCGCCTGGAAAAGATGCGGGATGCCCTGATTCGGGGAATCGAAGAGGACGATACCCGGGGTGCGGCTGAACGGGCACCGCCAATTATCGTTTACCCCATAATGTCAACTTTGCCTTTGACAATATAGAGGGGATCACTTCTTTGGGGTTAGA
>NZ_CDRZ01000152.1 GCF_000946815.1 Syntrophaceticus schinkii
TTAACGCCATTCCATAATATTTCGTACCTGTCATCAAAAAGGACTGCTGTGACGATTGTTTCTCCTTCCAATTGGCTCTGCTTCTCTATGAAAGCATTAAAACCGCCGATGGTATCGCTTTCCAGCCCTCCCATTGAACCACTCCTGTCAAGCAGAAAAATAATCTCTGTTAAATTCATGTTCATACATATCATCCTTTCAGTTTTTTGTTCATGTTATAATATTAGCCAAGTCAATCCATAATTTGGTCGCCTGTCAAGCGACATTTTGGGCGGGTACGGATCAGGGGGATGGTTCTCCTGATCTCTTTTAAGGGAGGATATGGATATGCTTGACGAAAAGCTGTTAATGGAACTACAGGAGTATGTCGAAAAACACCTAGAGCGGCTGGGTTATGTCCTTTATGAACCTGTAAGATATGATTCTATAGATACACTGGATACTGAATTAGATGTAAGACATGATTATATAGGTTTACCGGATACTGAATTAGAAAACTTTATTAAAGATAACCGCAAACCAACATTTCATCAGATATTATTCAGCTTCATTGATAAGAAAGGCGCCAGCGATTCAGATGTTTATAAAAGTGCCGGAGTAGACCGCAGGCACTTCTCTAAAATAAGGTCCAATCCCGATTACCGCCCCGGGAAAAATACTGTGATAGCGCTGGCCCTGGCCCTGGAACTGAATAAAAAAGAAACCGACAGGCTTTTAAGTGCCGCCGGTTACTCCTTATCTGAAAGCAACACATTTGATTTGATAATCATGTTCTTTCTGGAGAAAAAAATATATGATCTATACAGTGTCAATCAGGCTTTGGACTATTTCAGCCAAAAGCCGTTAGCCGGAGTGTTAGAGTAACAGCTCAGATCACCAAAACCGGAAAAACCGCAATGATTTAACCAGGACTTCATTTTTAAAAAAACCGAACCTAAGATGATGTGGAATTGCATGGTATCATCTACCAGAAATAATGTTAAAGATTTGAAGATTGATCCCTTATTCAAGCCCAGTCTGGAAAAAGTATATATCACCAAGTAAAGAACGGCTGGCCTAGAAAATAATCGACTCGCTATCCTCCCCTGGTTATACGGGAGGAGCAAACTCGAGGAGAAAAGCCCATCCCCTCGCAAAGGTACAGGTTACCACCCGAACACCCACCCTGTTTGCAAGGTGGGTTTCGTTTTATGCTCATCTTTACCAGTCCCTGCTGAACATATCCTCTCTGACATGGGGAATTGTGGCCAACTGCTCGACTCTTTCCAAAGAAATATTCAACTGATGACAAACATCTTTATCAAGTGATAGGTTTCGTCACGTTCAACGAGAATCGGAGGATTTTGAG
>NZ_CDRZ01000153.1 GCF_000946815.1 Syntrophaceticus schinkii
TGTGACCGGTTATTGGCTGGATGGCAAGCAGCCTGGAAATAGGAGTTAAAAAGTGCTGCGGGGCCAACAGCTATCAGATCGCTTTTGGTGTGATCAAGGAAATCATGGTCATTGCCTTGTTCTCGTTTGGATGTGGTATGGTTTTGTATGCAATCATCTCTTATGCCCTCTATCGACGCATAGATTTATATTTTTTTAGCATGTTGATGACAATGGGTATTGTCGTTGCTTCTTCGATATTAACTTCTGCTTATCCGATTATTAAAGCAGCTAAAATAGAGCCTGTGCATATGATGAGGTGACAATTGCGATGAAAAACATCATTTATGCCTTTGATATGTTATTAAGGAGACCTTTTTTGTTATTGATCATCATTATTCAATTTACTGTTACGTTCTTATTTCTGAACCTTTCCCTTACAGGGGTGCTGACAGCAAGAGAGACCACGAAGAGAATCAACAATATTTTTGAAGACAGAAATTATTATGCTATACAGGATCGTACAAATGAAGAGTTGCTTGAGAAAATATTTATGCAGCCTGATGTTTTAGATAAAATGAATCAGTTTTATGGTTTTCTAAAGGATAATCATGAATTTGACTTTATTGAGTACTATGACGGGCATATTGCCTTTAAAGCGGCACCGGTTGATGATCAGCGTTTTTACTATTATTCGGAACCCATTTTTTCAAATGCTGAACAGGAAAGATTATTTCTTTTGAACCAGGTTACGGTAGGTCCAAAGTTTTTTCAGCTACTGCCGTTTGAAATTGCAAAAGGGAATTTATTTGGTCATGCAGATTTTAATAATAATGACGCTACTGTAGCAAGTGTAATTTTGGGCCATGCCTATCAGGATTATTATGATTTGGGCGATAAAATTGAATTTTATGATTATGATGCACAGACTGTTAAAAGGCTCCAAGTAAAGGGGTTTTTGAAAAAAGATGCTTATTTTATAAGTAGAGGTGCGGGGTTGATAAATTTGGACTATTATATGGTTTTGCCGTTTAAGACGGTGGACATAACTGATGAATATGCACTAGCAAATCTTGGCCAAATAATATCTCAATCACTGATTATTTCCGGTAATGTGAAAGAAACCTTTATTTCCATAAGCGCGGAGAGTAACCGGTTAAAACTATACACATCCCTTAATCCATATGATTTAAACCAGCACTCTTTGATAATATCTGATGCGATCAATGCAGGGCTACGAAGCCTGTTGCCCATAGGCATTGCTGTTCTTTTATTT
>NZ_CDRZ01000154.1 GCF_000946815.1 Syntrophaceticus schinkii
GGCCATCCGGGTTTCAATCCACGCACCCGCACGGGGTGCGACGCTCCCAAAGTGATACCTGCTCCTTTTCAGCCATGTTTCAATCCACGCACCCGGCACGGGGTGCGACAAAAGAAGGTTAAAAAGACTGCCTGTGCTACTGGTTTCAATCCACGCACCCGCACGGGGTGCGACTGTTTATCTTCGATTCGTATGCATGTAGGCAAGGTTTCAATCCACGCACCCGCACGGGGTGCGACTTGCCGGTTTCTCTTGTTCTTTGCCTCGTTTCAGGTTTCAATCCACGCACCCGCACGGGGTGCGACGGCAATGTCGATGCAAAGGCAGTCCAACGCCATGTTTCAATCCACGCACCCGCACGGGGTGCGACGTTTGTTGCAAAGTGACTCAATGCCCAATTCCTGTTTCAATCCACGCACCCGCACGGGGTGCGACGCCGATGAAGTGACCAGACTCCAGGATGAATTGTTTCAATCCACGCACCCGCACGGGGTGCGACAACACTGTGCTGCTGGCCAGTGAGCGGAGCTTGTTTCAATCCACGCACCCGCACGGGGTGCGACCTGATGAAATAATAAAAACCCCCACCGGAGTGAGGGTTTCAATCCACGCACCCGCACGGGGTGCGACGCCGCCTTCTTCCTCAACTCCAATGCTTCTCAGGTTTCAATCCACGCACCCGCACGGGGTGCGACCATCATGGCCAACGCCCCTAGAGCCTGCTCTGTGTTTCAATCCACGCACCCGCACGGGGTGCGACGTTTGTTGCAGAGCGGCTCAATACCCATGTCTTCTTGTTTCAATCCACGCACCCGCACGGGGTGCGACTTACACCTGGGATCCTAAGGCCCAGGCCCGGGGTGTTTCAATCCACGCACCCGCACGGGGTGCGACGAGATAGAAAAGATCATACAGCAGGCAGTAGAGGTTTCAATCCACGCACCCGCACGGGGTGCGACGCCAGTGACCAGGCTGGTATCGGGAAAAGTACGGGGTTTCAATCCACGCACCCGCACGGGGTGCGACGCGAGATCCCCCCAATCAAGAGAAAGATTAACCTGTTTCAATCCACGCACCCGCACGGGGTGCGACGTGCCTCTGAGGGACCTGGATAAGGCCATCCGGGTTTCAATCCACGCACCCGCACGGGGTGCGACGCTCCCAAAGTGATACCTGCTCCTTTTCAGCCATGTTTCAATCCACGCACCCGCACGGGGTGCGACAAAAGAGGTTAAAAAGACTGCCTGTGCTACTGGTTTCAATCCACGCACCCGCACGGGGTGCGACTGTTTATCTTCGATTCGTATGCATGTAGGCAAGGTTTCAATCCACGCACCCGCACGGGGTGCGACTTGCCGGTTTCTCTTGTTCTTTGCCTCGTTTCAGGTTTCAATCCACGCACCCGCACGGGGTGCGACGGCAATGTCGATGCAAAGGCAGTCCAACGCCATGTTTCAATCCACGCACCCGCACGGGGTGCGACGTTTGTTGCAAAGTGACTCAATGCCCAATTCCTGTTTCAATCCACGCACCCGCACGGGGTGCGACGCCGATGAAGTGGCCAGACTCCAGGATGAATTGTTTCAATCCACGCACCCGCACGGGGTGCGACAACACTGTGCTGCTGGCCAGTGAGCGGAGCTTGTTTCAATCCACGCACCCGCACGGGGTGCGACCATCATGGCCAACGCCCCTAGAGCCTGCTCTGTGTTTCAATCCACGCACCCGCACGGGGTGCGACGTTTGTTGCAGAGCGGCTCAATACCCATGTCTTCTTGTTTCAATCCACGCACCCGCACGGGGTGCGACGGGATGGCAGGATACAGTTAAAAGCTTTGAAAGTTTCAATCCACGCACCCGCACGGGGTGCGACTTACACCTGGGATCCTAAGGCCCAGGCCCGGGGTGTTTCAATCCACGCACCCGCACGGGGTGCGACGAGATAGAAAAGATCATACAGCAGGCAGTAGAGGTTTCAATCCACGCACCCGCACGGGGTGCGACGACTGCCTGTGCTACTGGAAAAAGGGATAATCACGTTTCAATCCACGCACCCGCACGGGGTGCGACGCGCTTAAATTTCACGGCTGCGCCGAACTCGGAGTTTCAATCCACGCACCCGCACGGGGTGCGACGATATTGCCGCCTGGGATGATGAAGTACGATCAGCGTTTCAATCCACGCACCCGCACGGGGTGCGACGGGGACAGTGGATGATGGGTCTTCAGAAGATACAGGTTTCAATCCACGCACCCGCACGGGGTGCGACGAGGTATACGATACCATGGTCGCTTATCTCGAAAGTTTCAATCCACGCACCCGCACGGGGTGCGACGGCGGTGAGGGCGGTGAAACCTGATGCCCCGGGGTTTCAATCCACGCACCCGCACGGGGTGCGACTTGGCTGGGATTAAGGAGTGGAGCGGGTCAATCGTTTCAATCCACGCACCCGCACGGGGTGCGACACGCTTACGGGCTATATATTGACTTGGATAAAGTTTCAATCCACGCACCCGCACGGGGTGCGACCTGAGAGCAGCCATCCACCGGAGCAACCCCTTTGTTTCAATCCACGCACCCGCACGGGGTGCGACCATCATGGCCAACGCCCCTAGAGCCTGCTCTGTGTTTCAATCCACGCACCCGCACGGGGTGCGACGGGTACGGCCCCCGCGCAATAACTGTAGATACTGCGTTTCAATCCACGCACCCGCACGGGGTGCGACGCGGAGTAACGCCTAGAATTGCGGCGGCCTCGGGTTTCAATCCACGCACCCGCACGGGGTGCGACGAGAGGAATTCACAGCCCGAGCCCGGGACCCGGTTTCAATCCACGCACCCGCACGGGGTGCGACCAAGGCGATACAAAATTAATCTTCATCATCTGGTTTCAATCCACGCACCCGCACGGGGTGCGACTTCTTTTGTTCTAGCTGGTGGGCGCGGTAGGGATTGTTTCAATCCACGCACCCGCACGGGGTGCGACTAGTGGCTCCGACCGCAGCCGACACCCGTAATACGTTTCAATCCACGCACCCGCACGGGGTGCGACCCTCTGAGCCGGTCCCGCTTTCAGGCAGTTTCATCGTTTCAATCCACGCACCCGCACGGGGTGCGACGATGCCGATGATGCCGACGTTTAAACACTTTATCGTTTCAATCCACGCACCCGCACGGGGTGCGACGGAGGTTTTATTTTCGCCTGGCCTTAGCTTTAGGTTTCAATCCACGCACCCGCACGGGGTGCGACGAGCAGACATGCGTAGCTTATTTCACCTGCCCGGGTTTCAATCCACGCACCCGCACGGGGTGCGACCGACTTTCATTGTCACCTTGTTGACCTTTATGAAGTTTCAATCCACGCACCCGCACGGGGTGCGACAGCCTTGATGAAGAAGATAAAGTGGACCCCACAAGTTTCAATCCACGCACCCGCACGGGGTGCGACTCAGCTTTGACATAGACGTATGCGCTACAGCAGAGTTTCAATCCACGCACCCGCACGGGGTGCGACGTAAACGCCTGCTTTGCGTTCTGCTTAAATGATTTGTTTCAATCCACGCACCCGCACGGGGTGCGACTTACTGTCGACAGTTGTAGTCCAAAATTAGAGCGTTTCAATCCACGCACCCGCACGGGGTGCGACGTCCTTGGTGCGCTACTCGGCACCTTGGGCATGTTTCAATCCACGCACCCGCACGGGGTGCGACACCATACCCACGGCGGGGGTGTTGAATGAAAATGTTTCAATCCACGCACCCGCACGGGGTGCGACGGATATTCAGGTGTTGGCAAGCAGCAGCCGCGGGTTTCAATCCACGCACCCGCACGGGGTGCGACACCAGGACCACTGCAAAGCAATCAAGGATGTTATGTTTCAATCCACGCACCCGCACGGGGTGCGACCTGGAAATACTGATTACCACGTAAACCCTCAACGGTTTCAATCCACGCACCCGCACGGGGTGCGACTTTCTTTCGTATGCGATATAAGCATCCAAAAGTGTTTCAATCCACGCACCCGCACGGGGTGCGACGAAAAAGCGTAGTAATCCGCGGCTCCAACTTCGGTTTCAATCCACGCACCCGCACGGGGTGCGACGAATACCAATGAGCCCATGAGTATTGCCACAGAGGTTTCAATCCACGCACCCGCACGGGGTGCGACCGCCATGTGTGTTCACCTCGCGATTATTTCACATGTTTCAATCCACGCACCCGCACGGGGTGCGACCTTATCGGTCATGCCCAAATAGTAGAGTTCCAAGGTTTCAATCCACGCACCCGCACGGGGTGCGACATCAACTGACTGGGCACCTGCTCCTGAGGACGTAGTTTCAATCCACGCACCCGCACGGGGTGCGACAGCCCAGGCAGCGGCTGAGGCTGTAGCAAGAGCAGTTTCAATCCACGCACCCGCACGGGGTGCGACTTTTTTAGTCGCCATAATATACGCTATCATGGTAGGGATTGGCACTGTTCTGGCAGATGACCCTCTTTTGACAGTGAGGCTTGATGGCGAATATGAACAACCCCTGAGAGTTATTGTTGACAGCTCTCTGCGTATTCCAGAGACTTCGATGCTTGTCAAGACAGCCTCAGAAGTACCAACTGTTGTGGCAGCTGTACAGGGGAGCTACAGTGAGGCAAAGAGGGCTCAACTGGAAAGAGCGGGTCTGGAAGTATGGGATCTGCCGGCTATCGAAAGGAAGGGTCGATCTGGTGACATTGATGAAGGAACTGGGGAAAAGAAGAGATAACC
>NZ_CDRZ01000155.1 GCF_000946815.1 Syntrophaceticus schinkii
GAAGGCAAGGTCGCACCCCGTGCGGGTGCGTGGATTGAAACCGCTCTATCGTCAACCGTGCAGAATCCTGGGGGTCGCACCCCGTGCGGGTGCGTGGATTGAAACAATGCTCAATACGGAGCATATGCTGACATGCCGTCGCACCCCGTGCGGGTGCGTGGATTGAAACAATTAAACGCTCAATCCCGGTGCTTTTTCTCTGGTCGCACCCCGTGCGGGTGCGTGGATTGAAACTTTTGCCTGCTCTGCCGTATAACTACTCTCTACGTCGCACCCCGTGCGGGTGCGTGGATTGAAACATCGCTGGTATAGTTTAGCCCCATAACGCTGTCGGTCGCACCCCGTGCGGGTGCGTGGATTGAAACTAGCCCAACATGCCTCCACCGCTTGGGTGTTTGTCGCACCCCGTGCGGGTGCGTGGATTGAAACCAGACCATTTCATTTTCCTGCCCCTCCTTCTTAGGTCGCACCCCGTGCGGGTGCGTGGATTGAAACCCTGCCGGGACAGTGGATTATAATACGGGTGAGTCGCACCCCGTGCGGGTGCGTGGATTGAAACAATCGGCTGTATGATTCTACATGCCCATATCCGTCGCACCCCGTGCGGGTGCGTGGATTGAAACCCGTATTTCGGCGATTGTCGGAAAAAACTTCGCCGTCGCACCCCGTGCGGGTGCGTGGATTGAAACCCGCTGGCATCATAATGCCTGACTACACGGCTGTCGCACCCCGTGCGGGTGCGTGGATTGAAACCAGCATCGCCATGTTGCCTTGATACCCCTCTCCTGTCGCACCCCGTGCGGGTGCGTGGATTGAAACTACGTTGATGCTATGGACGTGGACGAGACCAACCGTCGCACCCCGTGCGGGTGCGTGGATTGAAACAATAACATAAGAAACACTATCACAAACATAACCAGTCGCACCCCGTGCGGGTGCGTGGATTGAAACCTCGAGCCTGGATAACATTGTATCTGTGAACCACGTCGCACCCCGTGCGGGTGCGTGGATTGAAACATGGCATTGAGTTATGCTTTAGGTGCTACCTTGTCGCACCCCGTGCGGGTGCGTGGATTGAAACTGCAAGCTGGATTACCCGTGTATCGTCAACCACGTCGCACCCCGTGCGGGTGCGTGGATTGAAACAAAGAAGGGATATTGATTGAGGAAGGGACAACGTCGCACCCCGTGCGGGTGCGTGGATTGAAACTACCTCTTGAGCAGAACACCGGCTGGATGGACGTCGCACCCCGTGCGGGTGCGTGGATTGAAACTGCTTTACAGTTTACATTTAATACCATGCCTGGGTCGCACCCCGTGCGGGTGCGTGGATTGAAACTAATATCTCCTCAGGTGATACCCTTACGCCAGCCGTCGCACCCCGTGCGGGTGCGTGGATTGAAACACGTGAAATAATCAAGCCGGAGGTGAATCAGCGGTCGCACCCCGTGCGGGTGCGTGGATTGAAACAACCCGCAGCTCCTTGTCCTGCTCACTTACAACCGTCGCACCCCGTGCGGGTGCGTGGATTGAAACCCTGATGCCAGCAAGAACCCTAAAGGCTCAGCTGGTCGCACCCCGTGCGGGTGCGTGGATTGAAACTACCCTGGAGGCCAAGGGCGAGACTGAGGCAGTCGTCGCACCCCGTGCGGGTGCGTGGATTGAAACATGAAACAGACAACACTGACAAGGGAGCCAATGCACGTCGCACCCCGTGCGGGTGCGTGGATTGAAACCCCCGAGCCTGACAAATCAAAGTTCGAGGGGATGTCGCACCCCGTGCGGGTGCGTGGATTGAAACTCTGATTGCTTTTGTTTTTTCTGCTTCAATCTCGTCGCACCCCGTGCGGGTGCGTGGATTGAAACCCCAACTGCAGTGTCAACCTCGTCAGTCGGAACTTGTCGCACCCCGTGCGGGTGCGTGGATTGAAACGCCAAATCAGTGCCCGTTTTTCATCGTCAAGGAGTCGCACCCCGTGCGGGTGCGTGGATTGAAACCAATATTTCTCTAACAGTAGCTTTCCGCAGTGTTGTCGCACCCCGTGCGGGTGCGTGGATTGAAACACCCACTCCTCATCTGTAGCCTTGAGTGGTCGCTGTCGCACCCCGTGCGGGTGCGTGGATTGAAACTCATAGACCCCGTCCAACGGTAAGACAGTAGTGGTCGCACCCCGTGCGGGTGCGTGGATTGAAACAGGCTATGCTTGATCACATACCCCACAGCCAGAGTCGCACCCCGTGCGGGTGCGTGGATTGAAACTACCTTGCCGCCAAACAGACCAGCCACGAATAGCGTCGCACCCCGTGCGGGTGCGTGGATTGAAACTTTTGTACACTAGGGGCGATGACGGCGATAGCGGTCGCACCCCGTGCGGGTGCGTGGATTGAAACCGGCGTATAAGCACGCCCACAAGAATGATGCGGGTCGCACCCCGTGCGGGTGCGTGGATTGAAACCGGTTGAAAAGTCTTTTAAACAACTAGCTAATTGTCGCACCCCGTGCGGGTGCGTGGATTGAAACTTCAGCAGGGTTGGAAATGAAGCCGCTTTCTGTGTCGCACCCCGTGCGGGTGCGTGGATTGAAACTTTAAGCATCTCAAAGCTATGATCTAACACCATAGTCGCACCCCGTGCGGGTGCGTGGATTGAAACCCGCTCTGGCTGGGGCGGAGTAATAGACGCAATCGTCGCACCCCGTGCGGGTGCGTGGATTGAAACACGTTAAATATAGCTACCCGCCAGGTGAGTGGCGGTCGCACCCCGTGCGGGTGCGTGGATTGAAACACGTGAAATAATCAAGCCGGAGGTGAATCAGCGGTCGCACCCCGTGCGGGTGCGTGGATTGAAACTTTGAAAGCCCTTAGCATAACCTTCCCACAGCCGTCGCACCCCGTGCGGGTGCGTGGATTGAAACTCTACAGACCGCCTTATATTTACTTTGTCTGCGTCGCACCCCGTGCGGGTGCGTGGATTGAAACTTTACGAAAAAGAGACTGGTGAGAAAGCAATAATGTCGCACCCCGTGCGGGTGCGTGGATTGAAACTCACCAAAAACCTCATCATACCTGCGTACATCAAGTCGTCCAGGCTGACATGTCCTGCCTGCAGGGCCTGGGCGACACCTTCCTTGCGGATATTGACCTCTTCTGCAATCTGATCCAGTGTTGGGGGTTCTCCATTCTTTTGGGATAACTCCTCTATGGTCCGGTAGATGTGAGACTGCAGATCCGCCACCCATCCCGGACGGTCAAAGGAAACCTCACGCCGCAGGTGGCGCTTCCTCTCCCATGATGTCAATGGGAAGCAAGGTGACAAAGCGGACACCTCT
>NZ_CDRZ01000156.1 GCF_000946815.1 Syntrophaceticus schinkii
CATTGGATTCGGGTTTATTTATTGGAATCTTTTTATTGCGTTATACTGGTAATCTAGGAACTATCAACCGGTATTCCACTTATGTCTTCCTTACCTTTCCCTTGCCTTTTTATCCTTGAATTCCCGCGTTTTTATACCTATGTGCTTGAAACATCTATAAACACTGCATTTCTTGCTCCTCATAGGTATAATAATTTATACCTATGAGGAATAAAAAACTTTTGAAATCTCTTGTATCATGCGGATTAAGAGACTCATAGGTATAATTTTCCGGGAATCCAGGTAACTAAAGCATCACCGCCAAAGAGAGCAATTACAATATTGGTGTCTAAAAGAAAGCTACCACTCATCTGTATCTACCTGCTCACAGCCTTCTTCAATCGCCTGACTCATTGCTTGGGCATCTTCCTCAGTAATAATGCCGGAAAAACGCAATAATTCACACCCCGGAGTACCTTCTGGGGTACAACATGAACGGGAGAATCTTATCGATGTATCCGCCGTTTCCCAAGATGCCGCTTCCCCGCCGCCCATTACTCCGACCGTAAATCTAAAAACCTGATCACATCCTTTTCTCTATTCAACAGCCCTGATTGCCTCTGTTATATCTATTTTATTTACCTGTCTTCTCGGCCCTATGGTAGCAAGATAGCCGATGGCTAAATTGATAAAGATCACGATTAAAAAAGATTTCCAATCTATAAAAAACTGCTTGACATGTATTGGCCAAGCATAGACATACACTGGAAATATATACACTTTATACATAAAGTAACCTAATTCAACTATCAGGGCAACAACACAGGAGCAAACAGCGGATATAGTTCCGTACATGAGCCCTTCAGACCTGAGCATCATCCTGAACTGTTTTTTGGTCAGCCCGATGGCCTTCATAATGCCGTGCTCCCTTATTCTGGATATTAAGTTGTAATTTATATTGTTATAAATACTAAACCTGCTGATCAGAATCAAAATAACAGCTATGGAGTTTTGTATGAAATCCGCAGTTACAGCAGATTTACCATCTTCTTTGTTAACTTTATAGTAATCTGCCAGTAAAGTTCCTTTAAAAAGGTTTGACAGCTTCTGAGCTCTTTCCTTGACAACTTCATAGTCTTGATCACTGGCATTTTCTTTTAAATTAATTTGAACTACCCGATGAGTATCTATTCCTGACAGCTCTTCAAACATATTTTCCGATAGATATACATATGGTGCTAATTCCGTCCCTGCTGCAGTGAACTCTTGATACGGCAGTTCATCAACTACTCCTATGATTGTAAACTCTTTTTCTAGATAATGCGGGCTATATTTTTCATGTCCTTTTAAAAGCTCTTTATTATCAATACCTTCAGCATATCCCTCTTTGGGAACAGCCAGCTTGATCTTATCGCCGGTCCTTAGATTCAGCACAGGCGCATACTTGCCTTTTGCTTTTGCATCATAGGGGACTCCATTCCCTTTTGTCTTGGGAATATAAACTACCGCTGCAGGCTCATCCTTCATCAGGCTTGTATCTATTTCTTCGCCCTGCAGTGTTTTAAATATTCTAGCCAAATATACTAAATCTCTATCTGACAGCCCCAATACAGTATTTCTAATTATTACTTCATCCTTCGTATCCCCTTCAAAGGAAAAAATCCCCTAGA
>NZ_CDRZ01000157.1 GCF_000946815.1 Syntrophaceticus schinkii
GTTGATAATTTCCTGTCATTGACAACATCCGGAATCGAAGGGGAGGACAGTTAAGTCCGGGTCAGTGATCGCCAGGAGCGGCACCATAATCACCCCGGGACTGATCGCCATTCTTACTGCCTTCGGCCTTCGGGAAATCAGGGTGATTCGGCGTCCTAAAGTGGCAATACTAAGTCTGGGAAAAGAAGTTATCCCCTATGATCAGGACCTTACCCCCGGCCAAATGTGGGACAGTAACGGCCCACACCTGTCTTCACTGGTAACCATTCAGGGCGGTCTGCCATCAGTTGTGGTTTCGCAGTCCTCTCCTGAAAAAATACTTCACTCCCAGCTACAGCAGGCTGATATGGTGGTTACCATCGGGGGAACAGCTGACGGGCAGCGAACGACCAGGACGACGGAGTCTCCGTGGACAGCACCTGTGCAGAGCCGGTTTTTCTCGGCTATCAAGTAAAGCCGGGCAGTCACGCCTGTGCCGGGGTCAGTGATGGCAAGCCGGTGATCATGCTTTCCGGAAACCCCATGGCCTGTTTTGTGGGCTACTGCCTCTTGGTCTCCCCAGCACTGCGCGCCTTACAGGGGCTAAACCCGGAAATAAGACGCTTCCCTGCTGTGGCCACCAGCCCCTTCCCTAAGCCAGGTGGACCCAGACGCTTCCTGCTGGGCTACGCCCTTTGCGGCGAAGAAGGCTGGAGGGTTGCAGTGCTCCCTGCTCAAAGACCCAGCATGCGGCAATCTCTTGCCGACTGTAACTGTTTAATAGATCTGCCGCCAGGACACCCACCTGTACAGCCAGGGGCTGAAGTGTTTATCATTCCCATCCAGGGACTGGTCTAAGGTGACGCGGGGACGGTTCTTCTGTCACCCAAGGGGATGTAAAAAAACCGCCGGGAAAACAAGCGGTTACTGAGTTTAAATATTGTTTAGTACCTGCAAGAGACGCGTGCACTGCGTGCACTGGGGACAGTCCCCAGTGCATCCTGAGGTGATGATGAGACGCCAGTGAAACATGAGACGCGAAAAAAAGCGTCCTCGCGTCTTAAGAGAGGTGACAGCAGTCACGGTAGGGTGGACTTTCACCACCTACCTACTGCCGGCTTTGACCGGCGCTTTCGAACCGTCCCCCTGTCACCTCACAAAAAACCTGGGATTACCCTCCCAGGTTCTTGCACGAAACAATCTTTGTAATAACCGTTTTTACTTCATCCCTGCTGCTTCTGCGGCCTTGAGACGGGCGAGTGATCTCTTCAAAGCCATTTCTGCCCGCAGGTAGTCGAGTTCCTGGGCCTTCTGTTGTATACGCCGTGCTGCCCGTTCCCTGGCTTTTTTTGCTCTATCTACATCGATTCTCTCCCCGAGCTCAGCGGTATCTGGAAGAATACGCAGCATATTGCCCTTCATCTCAAAAATACCCATACTACAGGCAATATAATGATGGCTTCCCTCTTTCAAATACTTGATTATACCAATATCCAGGGCACCGATAAAAGGGGCATGGTTGCGCAGAATGCCAAGCAGACCGTCTGTGGAGGGGAGGCTCACACCCTCTACTTCCTCATCGACCACAACCCGCTCCGGGGTAATAATCTCTAAATTAAAGGTGTTCCACTTACCCTTTGCCTGTTTTGCCACTTAACTGACAGCCTCCATTTCCCTGCCCCGAGCCACAACTTCATCTATTGTACTGGCATAGACAAAGCACTGCTCTGAAATACCATCATGCCGTCCATTCAGGATCTCCTTGAAGCCCCTTACCGTCTCCTTGACAGGAACATATGTCCCCGGCCTTCCCGTAAAAGCCTCAGCCACAAAGAAGGGCTGCGACAGGAATCGCTGAATCTTGCGCGCCCGGGCCACAGTTTGTTTATCTTCCTCAGAGAGTTCATCCATACCCAAAATAGCGATAATATCCTGCAGGTCCTTGTAACGCTGGAGAACCTCCTGAACACCCTGGGCTACCTGGTAGTGTTCATCCCCGACAATATGTGGGTCAAGGATACGAGATGTGGAATCCAGGGGATCCACTGCCGGGTAGAGGCCCAATTCAGCAATCTGGCGGGACAGAACTACAGTACCATCCAGGTGGGCGAAGGTTGTAGCAGGTGCGGGGTCAGTCAGGTCATCTGCCGGGACGTAAACAGCCTGCACAGAGGTGATCGATCCTTTTTTCGTAGAGGTAATACGCTCCTGCAACAAACCCATATCTGTAGCCAATGTGGGCTGGTAACCTACAGCAGAAGGCATTCGCCCTAAAAGTGCAGACACTTCTGAGCCAGCCTGGGTAAAGCGGAAAATATTATCAATAAAGACCAGCACATCCTGGCCTTCTGCATCACGAAAGTATTCTGCAGCTGTAAGGCCGGAAAGCCCCACCCTGAGTCGTGCGCCTGGCGGCTCGTTCATCTGCCCGAAAACCATGGCACACTTCTCAAGAACACCTGATTCAGACATCTCCAGATAGAGGTCATTCCCCTCCCTGGTTCGCTCGCCAACACCGCAGAAAACCGAGAAGCCGCCGTGCTCATAGGCAATATTGCGGATCAATTCCTGGATGATTACTGTTTTGCCTACACCTGCACCACCAAACAGACCAATCTTGCCGCCCCTGGCAAAGGGAGCAAGGAGATCGATAACCTTAATCCCAGTCTCTAAAATCTCCCGGGCCGGGCGCTGCTCCACAATGGGGGGGGATGGACGATGAATGGGATAATAGTCTTCTGCTTCAACATCACCCTTGCCATCGATAGGCTCCCCTAAAACATTAAACAGCCTGCCCAGTGTTCCTCTTCCCACAGGCATCTTGATCGGGGATTTGGTATCTAATGCTCGCATCCCACGCCTGATTCCATCTGTAGAGGACATGGCCACACACCGCACGGTATTGTTGCCCAGGTGCTGCATGGCCTCAAGTATAACTTGCAAGTCCTGTGGCAGTGTTGCCTTGATCTCTTCCTCCTGGTCATCGCTGCTAATTACCATGGCATCATAGAGGTCCGGAAGCCGGCCAGGATGAAATTCAATATCCACGACAGGACCAATTACCTGGACAACTGTGCCATAACTTCGCTCTTCCAACTCTTTTACCTCCTTCATCCTTTTAAGGCATCCGCTCCACCGACGATTTCAGCGATCTCCTTAGTAATCGCTGCCTGGCGCAGCTTGTTGCTCAGGAGGGTCAGCTGATCGATCATCTCACCCGCGTTCTCTGTAGCATTGCTCATAGCAATCATGCGAGCCGCGTGTTCACTTGTTTTGGCTTCCAGTAGAGCGCGGAAAATCTCAGCCTCAATAAAGCGAGGCAAGAGCATTTCCAAAACACCCTGTGGACTGGGTTCAATGATATAATCGGGAATTGTGTCTTCAAACATCTCGTCCTCCTCTTTGATTTGAGGAGCGGTGAGAGGTAGAAGCTTGAAAACCACAGGTTGCTGCCTCCCAGTAGAAATAAACTCTGTATAGACAAGATTTACCTCATCAACAATATTTCCTTCATATAGATCCACCAAGGTACGGGCAATGCCCTGTGCCTGTGACACAATGGGTTCATCCCCAATAGCCAGAAACTCTGCAACAAGATTATAGTCCCGGCGCCGGAAGTAATCACGTCCCCTCCTGCCGATGACAATCAATGTCGCTTCTTCTTCCTGGGCCATCTCCGCTTCCGCTCTGCGGATAACATGAGAATTAAAGGCACCACAAAGACCGCGGTCCGAGGTAAAAACTGCGTAACCTACATTATGCCGCTTCCTGGAAAGAAAGAGGGGATGGGTGATCTCACTAAATGTACCGGCAAGCCTTTTGATTAACTCATCGATCTTCTGAGAGTAAGGACGTGCCGCCTCCACCCTTTCCTGAGCACGTCGCAGGCGTGCTGCAGCCACCATCTCCATTGCCTTGGTAATCTGTTCGGTGTTTTTGATGCTCCTGATACGCCTTTTGATGTCTCTTGTGTGTTCTGCCACAGACTGTCACCACCTTTGCGAGTTAGGCAGTTCTCCGGATGGAAAAGGCGGTGCCAAATTCATCTGTGAATCCCTTGATCACCTTGTTCATCCGTTCCATCAGTTCATCAGATAGGGCTTTCTTTTCCCGAATCTCCTCCAGGATCTCTGCGTGTTCACTCTTCATAAAGCGCAAGAATTCTTTTTCAAACTCCAAAACTGATTCTACAGGCAGGCTATCCAGAAAACCGTTAACACCGGCATAAAGAACAACCACCTGGTCCTCAACAGCCATCGGGACATACTGCCCCTGCTTTAGGATCTCTGTCATCCTTTCGCCCCTGGTTAGTCTTGCCAATGTGGCTTTATCCAAATCAGATCCGAACTGGGCAAATGCTGCCAGTTCACGGTACTGGGCAAGATCAAGGCGCAGCCTTCCTGCAACCTGGCGCATGGCCTTGATCTGCGCTGAACCACCTACACGGGACACAGAGATACCCACATTGATCGCCGGCCTCACTCCTGCATAAAACAGGTCCGGCTCCAGGTAAATCTGGCCGTCGGTAATAGAAATCACATTTGTCGGGATATACGCTGATACGTCTCCGGCCTGGGTTTCAATGATCGGTAAGGCGGTCAGCGAACCTCCTCCCATCTCATCACTTAGTTTTGCTGCCCGCTCCAGCAGGCGCGAGTGGAGGTAAAAAACATCTCCAGGGAATGCCTCTCTTCCGGGCGGCCTCCTTAATAGAAGGGAAAGCTCCCGGTAAGAAACAGCATGTTTGGACAGGTCATCATAACAAACCAGGACATCCCTGTGATCATTGTACATGAACTCCTCACCGATGGCACACCCCGCATAGGGTGCCAGGTAGAGAAGGGGTGCGGGGTCGCTGGCAGTTGCCGCCACAACGATGGTGTAATCCATCGCTCCGGTTTCTCGGAATTTTTCTACAACTGCAGCAACACTGGACGCCTTCTGGCCAATGGCCACATAGATGCAGATCACATCCTGTCCCTTCTGGTTGATGATGGTGTCCAAAACCAGGGCGGTTTTACCGGTCTGGCGGTCACCGATGATCAATTCCCGCTGGCCGCGCCCAATAGGGATCATGGAGTCAACAGCCTTCAAACCTGTCTGCAATGGCTCCTGTACCGGTTGGCGTGCGATTACCCCTGGTGCCAGGAACTCAACAGGACGATATTTAGTTGTTTCAATTGGTCCCTTTCCGTCAAGGGGTTGCCCTAAGGCGTTGACCACCCTGCCCACCATGGCCTCACCTACAGGCACCTCCACGATCCTGCCTGTACTCTTGACAGTGTCCCCTTCTTTGATGTGAGCATAAGGACCAAGGAGCACAACCCCTATGTTGTCCTCCTCCAGGTTTAAAACCATACCATAGATCTCCCCGGGGAATTCCAGCAGTTCACCTGCCATTGCCCTTTCCAGGCCATATACGCGAGCGATGCCATCCCCCACCTGTATAACTGTACCCACATCCGCTACATCTATTTCTACCTTGTAGCGCTCGATCTGGGTCTTAATGAGAGAACTAATCTCTTCAGCACGAATGCCCATCTATATTTCCACCTCAAGCTTTCCTAACGATCTCGACGATCTTTCCATTATGCGAGATCCTATCATCTCCAATTGTTTAATTATACTCCCATCATAAACACGGTCACCTATTTGTACCACCAGTCCCCCAATCAATTCTGGTTGAACATCCACACGAAGTTCAATATTCTTTCCTGTGGCTTTTTCTAAAACCTCTTGCAGTCTCACCTCAAACTGATATTCCAGAGGATAAGCGGTTTTCACAACTGCAACAACAATGTTCTTGTGTTTTCTGAGAAAGTCATGGTAGGATTCCCGAATAGCGCCAAAGCTCCGTTCGCGGTGCTTGTCTATAAGAATTTCCATAAAGCCGAAAACCACAGAAGATATAGAAGCCCCTATAACACCCCTCACGATCTCCTTTTTTACCCGGGTAGGAACACGCCGGTACTCCAGTATCTCCTTTAGATCAGGCTCCTGTTCGAGAAGTGCAGCAACCCTATCCAGGTCTTGAGCCGCTTCCTCTAAAATATTCATCTCACAGGCAACATCAAACAACCCTTTGGCATAACGGCGTGCAACCGCTTCTTTGATCAATGAATTTCCCCTACCTCACTCAGAAAATCATCAACTATTCTCTTGTTATCTTCTGTATCGATATTGCGAATCAGTATCCTTTCCGCAGCCATAACAGCCAAAGTACTTACCTCCTGGCGAAGGCCATGTAAGGCCTGCTCCTTTTCCCGCTGAATCTCCTGGCGCGCCCTTTCCAACAAGACCGCTGACTCATTCCGCGTTTGAGCAAGAATAGCTGCCCGCTGTTCCTCTCCGGCTTTGGCTGCTCTGTCGATAATTTCCTGGGCCTCTTCCCTGGCGCCGGCAATCTGCTCCTTGTATTCCCGAAGAAGCTTATCGGCTTCATCGCGGCCACGCTCAGCCTCGGAAATATTATCGGCAATCTCTTTACTCCTGTTGTCGAGAAAACTCATCACAGGATTAAAAGCAAATTTGTAAAGCAAGGCAAGAATCACCAAAAAGTTGATAATCGCCCATATAGCTGTTGTCAGATTTAATGTCACTTGCTAGTCCCTCCCACAACCGGGTCAAGATATACCCGGGGGCGTACACGCAGGCGTGATGCGTCCCTGGGCATTAGTAATTCCAGTGATCCCGGTTCGTGATTACAAGCTACTGCCATAAATCGTCATGCTCCCCCCTGAGGCAAGCACAAACCTCACCTTTGGCTCCTATTAACAGGGAGAGCTTACATTTTGAAAAGCAGCATAAAAGCTATCAGAAGGCCGTAAATAGTCAACGATTCCATAAAAGCCAGGGCAAGAATCATTGTTGTCCGTAGTTCACCGGCCACTTCCGGCTGGCGAGCTATCCCCTCCATCGCTTTTGCTGCTGCGGTACCCTGACCAAGAGCGGGACCAATGGTAGCAATACCCATCACCAGTGCTACAGCCAGTGCAATGATTGCGGATGTCATATCCATTTATGTGTCTCCCTCCTTTCTGCATCTTAACTGCTATTAGATAATAATCCTAATGAGAATCTGCAGTCGCAGATGAAATATAAACAGCCGTCAGCGATGTAAACACCAAAGCCTGGATAAAACCAAAAAGAATACCCAGCACCTGCATAATGGCTGGAACAAAATAAGGAAATATGAGTAACAATACGGAAACAACCATTTCCTCACCGAAAACATTTCCAAAAAGTCGCAGAGACAACGAAATCGGCCTGACAAGCTCCTCGATCAAATTCAATGGAAACATGATAAAAAAGGGCTGGAAGAAGTGCTTAACATAACCAAAACCCTTCGCGCGGACACCCGCAATCTGGGTGATAACAAAAACAGTGATGGCCAGACCGGCAGTTACACTCAGTGTGCTGGTGGGTGGTTTGAAACCCTCCACATGCCCTGCAAAAGGCAATATACCAGACCAGTTGGAAATCAGAATAAAGAGGAATAGGGTGGCTAAAAGGGGAAAGTAGCGGCGTGCCTGTTCTCGCCCCATGATCCCACTGAAAAAGTTGAGCAGCGACTCTACTATAAATTCGATCAGACATTGAAAGCGGCCAGGCACCTTATCCAGTTTCCGTGTAGCCACGACAAAAACCAAAAACAGGAATAACATAATTGCCCACATGGTCGTTACATGGCCTGTTACATCCAGACCGAAAATCGTAAACAGAACTTTGGCTTCTTCCATAAAAATAACCCCTTTCTGCGCCTCCTGCAAGAACCCTGTACCTGAATCTGTTCCTCATTATGAAGAATCCTTCTTCGAAGGTTTTTTCTTCTTCCAGGGGTGTTTCTTGCTTTCCCGGTACTCCATTACCATAGAAACATTTTTCATGACGACCAGCCCCAAGCCCGTTCCGGCAATCGCCCACATGTCACTGGCAAAATAGAAAGCCAAAAACAGAGCAAAGACATTTATAAAATATCGAGTAATGTAACAGTTGATTATAGCAGTGGTCGCCTCATCCGGTGGTCGCTTTTCATTCTTTTTGATCGTCCATTGCAGATAGCAATAGTTACCAATGCTAACCGCTGTCCCAAAGAGGAAACCGATGAGCAAGAATCTCCAGAGCACTTCTTCTCATCACCCCTTATTCCCTCCATTTCCCTCATCTTCATCCAGGATTTTGTTGATCATGCTAAATACAGCGCGGAATCCGGCTGCAATTCCAAAAAGAGAGAAAATTATTGTCATCACATAACCGGTTTTATGAAACAACCACCGGTCCAGATAGTACCCCATATAATAACCTATGAAAACTGAGGCAGCAAGAGTGATGCCTATGTTTGTCATCAGCCCCAGCACATGCCATACGGTCGGAGAATCCTTTTTTTTGCCCAACTGCTCTCCACCAAACATTCTTGAGGAAAAATAAGAGTTAATAATACCTTATTCTCTCTCATTGATGAAATTCCTGCCGCAACAAAATTTTTTTTAGGGGGACGGGGGTCGTGTCATCTTCCCACTTCCCACTTCCCACTTCCCACTTCCCACTTCCCACTTCCCATTTCACCTGTAGTCCTGGAAACGGTCAGCCCAAGGATTCTCACCCTATAAGGGCGTTACCCAGGAGTCATTATTGTTCAGGAGAAAAGTCAGCAGGTGCCGGTCCCAGGCCGAAATAACAGCAAACAGCCTGAATAATGCGGCTGGCCGCCATCCCGTCCCCGTAAGGATTAACAGCATTTGCCATCTCCTGATAGGCGCCCTCATCATTGAGGAGACGGTTGACCTCATCCTCCACCTTGCGACAATCGGTACCAATTAACCGTGCGGTACCAAAGGCAGCCGCCTCCGGTCTTTCCGTCACCTCACGCAGAACAAGCACAGGTTTCCCCAAGGCCGGGGCCTCCTCCTGGATCCCACCGGAATCTGTGAGAACCATATAGGTCCTCTTCATCACATTGATAAAGGGAAGATAATCCAGTGGTTCTGTCAGGTAAACCCGCTCAACCCCATGTAAAACACTCTTCACCTCACTGCGCACTGCCGGATTTTTATGCACCGGGAATATAATCGCAACATCCGGATGTTTAAACAGCACCTCCCGCAGAGCCATATAGACATCCTGCAGTGGAGCACCCAGGTTTTCCCGCCTGTGAGTTGTCAGCAGGATGACCCTCTTGTTATCACGGAAAGCCCGTGAAATTTCGGGATCCAGATAAAAGGGTTGTTCCAGGGCCTGGTAAAGGGCATCGATCACCGGGTTGCCGGTTACGAAGATATTCCCTGGATTAATCCCCTCTTTCAGCAGGGCATCCCGGGACCTATCTGTGGGGGCAAAGTGAATATCAGCCAAACGGGTTGTGAGAACCCTGTTCATCTCCTCAGGGAAGGGAGCATATTTTTGATAAGTCCGCAAACCCGCCTCAATATGTCCCACAGGTATCTGGCAGTAAAAGGCGGCCAGTGCCCCGGTAAAGGTGGTTGTGGTATCCCCCTGCACCAATATCAGATCCGGGCGCTCCACTTCCAGTATACCCTTCAATCCTTTGAGTACAGACACAGTCACATCGAAGAGGTCCTGCCCCGGACGCATGACCTCCAGGTCATAATCGGGTTTGATATTAAAGGTGTCTACTACCTGGTCGAGCATCTCCCGGTGCTGGGCGGTGACGACTACCCTGCTCTCCACATCCGGGCGGGATTCCAGCTCTCGGATTACCGGAGCCATTTTAATGGCTTCAGGGCGTGTTCCAAAAATACTTAAGATTTTTATTTTATTTCCTTCTTCTGTCATTTTTTACTCCATAATAGGTATTTTTTCTCAATCAATACGGCGCTCTAGATGCACGGTGACAGTCACCTGGTGTGTCACCTGGCGTTAGTCACCTGGCGTCATATTTTACTCCACACGCAGGTATTCTTTCTCAATCAATTTTTGGATATGCCGCTCCAGAGCTAGCCCAATATCTGCCCCGTATTCCTCTTCCAGCACAAACATCAACGAAACCGCGGTCTGGGCTACATCCAACAGTTCACGCAAGATCAGCTCCATCACCTGCTGTTCTGTCATGTTCGTCCGCTCACCGCTCATCCCCCGGAACTTGCCGATGGCCTGGGCTAATTCCCCGGTTTCCTCCATCAGCTTGAAGGCTGTGGATTCCAGAGTGGGTTTAAGATTATTCAAGCGCGGCAGGGTGATGTCCTTCGTCTTCATTTTCTCCATTTTTATCATCCTCTCCCATACAGATCAGCTTGACCCCGGCTTCCTGAAAGATGTCCGCTGCCAGCTGGTCAGGGTAATTTCCTTGAAAGTAAACCTCTTTGATACCCGCATTACAGATCATCTTGGCACATAGAACACAGGGTTGGTGGGTAATGTAGAATACCCCTCCTGCGATGGAGACCCCGTGCAGAGCTGCCTGAATAATGGCATTCTGTTCTGCATGCAGGCCGCGGCATAGTTCATGGCGCTCACCGGGAGGAATATCCAGGCGCTCCCTCAAACACCCCACCATACTGCAGTGGGGAATCCCTGCCGGGGCACCATTATAACCTGTACAGAGGATGCGGCGCTCCTTGACAATCAATGCCCCCACCTGTCGCCTGAGACAGGTGGAGCGCTTCGCCACAACCCGGGTAATTTCCATGAAGTATTGATGCCATCCAGGCCTTGTCAAATCTCCAACCCCCAAAATTTAGTCGTTGGTCGTTGGTGGTTTGTGGTTAGTACCTTAAATTCCGCAAAGAACAGATACCGCTAGAATGCATTTGTGACTGTTCCCCTCGCTGCCTATAACGCTGTCTTACCGGAATCGGACCTGCTATATGCACCGGGGACTGTCCCCATTGCACGCGTTACTTATAGATCGGGAAATCGGCACAAGTCTTATCAACGATCCGGCGTGCTTCCTCAAGTTTTCCTTGATCACCCGGGTGAGACAGGATGAGGTTGATGGCTGTCCCTATCTGTTCCATTTCCTTCTCCTTCATTCCCCTGGTTGTCACCGCCGGGGTGCCGATTCTGATACCGCTGGTCACCAGTGAGGTTTGAGGGTCACCAGGCACCATGTTTTTGTTTACAGTTATACCCGCATCATCCAACATTAATTCAGCATCCTGCCCAGTAACATTTTTACTGCGCAGGTCAACAAGCAGCAGGTGGTTGTCGGTTCCCCCGGAAACCAGATTAAACCCAAAGCTCTTTAAAACCTCTCCCAGGGCAGCTGCATTCTTGACTACCTGTTGCTGGTAGCTTCGGAATTCTTTAGTTCCCGCTTCCTTGAGGCATACCGCTTTGGCAGCAATAACATGCATCAAAGGGCCTCCCTGGGTCCCTGGGAATACCGCGCTGTCGATTTTTCTGGCAAACTGCTCCTGACACAAAATGAGCCCCCCACGGGGTCCGCGCAGCGTCTTGTGGGTCGTTGTGGTCACAAAATTAGCATGGGGAACAGGATTGGGGTGAATTTTAGCTGCCACCAAACCTGCTATATGAGCCATATCCACCATTAAGCAGGCTTCACACTCCCGGGCGATTTCGGCAAACACCTCAAAATCGATTACCCGTGGGTAAGCACTTGCCCCGGCAATGATCATCCTGGGGCGCACCTCAAGAGCCTGCTTTCTGATCTGATCATAATCCAAAAAACCATCTGAGTTGACCCCGTAAGCAAAACCCTCGAAATACTTTCCGGATAAATTAGCGGAAAACCCATGTGTAAGATGCCCACCATGTGCTAAACCCATCCCCAAAATGCGGTCCCCTGGTTTTAAAACGGAAAAGTAAACAGCCGTATTGGCCTGGGTGCCTGAATGCGGCTGCACATTGACATGTTCGGCCCCAAAAATTTCTTTGGCACGATTGATAGCCAAATCTTCTGCCACATCAACATACTCACAGCCGCCATAATAACGCCTGCCGGGATATCCTTCCGCGTACTTGTTCGTCAACACACTCCCCTGTGCCGCCATAACCGCCTGGCTGGTGAAGTTTTCTGAAGCGATCAACTCCAGCTTTTCCCGCTGCCGCTTTTCTTCACCCCGGATGGCCGCAGCCAACTCCGGATCAGCAGGCACAAGATATTTTTCAATAAGATCCATACTGCAAACCCCCTCGTTATTCCCGTTCTTTCAAACATTTGCCATGACAGTATCTCGCTTCGATGTCCTTGATCTTGGCGAGCCTTTTTTCATGGCGCCCCCCTTGGAATGAAGATCGCAGCCAGGTCTCAACAATCTCACAGGCAAGGCCTGCCCCGGTAACCCTCTCACCAAGTGTTAAAACATTGGCATCATTATGCTCCCGTGCAGCACGCGCTGTGAAGATATCATGACAGAGAGCCGCCCTGATTCCGGGCACCTTGTTGGCAGCCATCACCATCCCGATCCCTGTACCGCAGACCAAAATCCCGTATCTGTTTTCCCCCCTCGCAACCGACTCCGCAACCACAAGAGCGATATCCGGGTAGTCCACAGATTCACGGGTTTCCACTCCATAGTCTTTAAACTGGACACCCTTATCCTGAAAATACTCCTTGATCTCCTTCTTCAGACAGCAGCCAGCATGGTCACTGCCAATAGCAATAGGAATCATTTCGACCACTTCTACAACAACTCCTTTTTTCGCGGGGTCAGGCTTGAGTAATTTACTTACGCTTCCCGCGGGGTCAGTCCTGAATTATTCCCCTTGATTGCATACAAGCCCTGCATAAACATCGATACCTAACCTGACATCAAAAGCCGCCTCATACCCGTGTCCCCCCCTAAAATCTTTCTTCAACGACTAACAACTAATTACCAACCCGAAAAACGGAAGCCGGAAGTCAGAAGTCTGAAAGATACGGGAACTACCTTAGATTAGCGGGCGATTCTTGTAACACACCCTTTTTGACGACAAGATAATCTTTCCATTTTTTTGTCCCAACCACTGTCGACCAATAACTGCCACTAATCTGCACCAGGGACCGTCCCCCTTATACGCCATCCATCCCACAGAGGTGGTTCCCCTGCCTGGAATGTTAGCGTGATTCCTTTCAGACACCAGGTCAATCTTTTTTCCAACGACAAACGACCAATCACTAACCACTATAATCACAAAGAATCGGGCCCCTCTATATCTGTACCTGCAGAGCTGCCCGTATCGCCTAATCTTTCTAACGACCAACGACCAACGACTATTCTGCAATCCGCTTGATTGCTTGTTCAATAGCCTGTGCGAGCTCCCCCGCACACTGCCGGTAAACACTTTCAGGCTGGCCGAAAGGATCAGTGATATCATGAGAACCCTCTTCTATATCAGGAGATGGACCTTGCGCAAATTCCTTTAAAACAAAGATCTTTTCCGCGGTCTCCGGGAAAAGATCCGCCAAATGCTCCTTCTGGGCAGCGGTCATGGTTAATACCAGGTCCGCATCATGCAGCATCTCTTCTGTCAGCTGTTTTGCTTTGTGCTCAGAGACATCAACCCCTTCCCCGGAAAGGACAGAGCACGCACCAATACTGGCCGGAGCTCCTGGGAAAGCCGCCAGACCAGCTGAAGCAACCTCGAGCTTTCCTGCCGGATTTAAGCGGTCGATAATTTTGGAGGCCAGGGCTTCAGCCATCAGACTGCGGCAAGTATTCCCTGTACAAACAAATAACAGCCTCACTTCTCTTCCCCCTTTTAGAAAAACATCTTTATCCCGATGCCCGTCAGCACCAGCCCACCCACAATTTCAGCCCACTTGCCGGCCTGGTAGCTCAGCCACCTACCTAACAAGAGGCCTATAGCGGTCATCAATGCAGCAACCACTCCCAAAATTATAACAAATGAAATAAATCCACTGGAAGTAACACCGCCAATAATTGTTCCCAGCCCAACACCCACCCCGAAAGCGTCCACACTGACACTCCAGCCCAGGACCAAAATACCACCCCAGGAAAAGACATTGCCTGGTTTCTCCAGGGCTTTTCTCGCTGTCCGAAAGCTGTACACTTCACGCCTCCAAGGCCGGCCCTCCCAGATCATTTTGAACCCCAGAATAACCAAAATTACGCCGCCAATCCAGGTAGCCACTCTTCCTGCCATAACACCGAGCACACTCCCCACCAGAAGGCCTGCCAGGGGCATGAATATATGAAAGATACCGACGGTAAATGAAGTGCGCAGCACAGCACGCCGCGATGGGCCGCCCATCCCCAATCCCAATGCCAGGGAAAAGGCATCCGCCCCCAGGGCAACAGCTATAAAAAAATATGTCAACAGCTTGTCCAATTGAAAAAGACCCTCTCTCTGCTCTCAGATCTGATGCTGCTCAGCGGCACGACATAAGCGGTTCATAACAGCTAGACCCATTCCTGTAGGTGCAACTGTTTCCACCAAAACCATCTCGGCACCGGCTTGATCACACTCCCGAAAGGCGCTGAACAGGCGGCTGGCGATCTCCTCGGGACTTGTACGGGAACCTAAAGCAGTCAGGTAAACAGGTGAAACACTAAAGCTTTCATAAATGGGAAAGTGTTCACTGGTAGCCAAAACACCAATCTTTCGCCCCCTGTTCGCCGCTAAAAAATTCTTCACCTTGGTCACCTGCTCCCCAGGGCTGCCGGTCACCATAATCACCTGCGCCCGCGGAGCATATTGCTTATTATTGACCCCCTGGCATCGACTTTCCTCTTCCCCGGAAGCCTTGTCCGGATGCAAAACACTATTCGCAACAGCAATCTCTTCCTTCAAGGCTTCTTCAATCTCTTCCTTCGTCACTCCTCCAGGCCTCAAGAGAAGCGGGCGCTCTCCTGCTAAACTAATAATAGTAGACTCCATACCCACCTCTGTCGGCCCCCCGTCCAGGATCAGGTCGATCTTCCCCTCCAGATCCGCCAGGACATGCTGTGCACCGGTAGGACTCGGGCACCCGGAAATATTAGCACTGGGAGCGGCAAGGGGCACACCACTGGCTTTGATCAACTCCAGGGCAATCCTGTTGCTAGGATAGCGCAGACCAATATTGGGCAGCCCCGCAGTGACCAGATCCGGTATTCCCTCAGAACGCGGTAGAATCAGTGTCAGGGGCCCCGGAAGAAACTTTTTCGCCAACAGTTCAGCTGTCGGCGGCCAGGAGGAGACGAGTTTTCGGGCCTGGTCAAGAGAAGCTACATGCAGTGTCAAAGGATTCCCCCGCGGCCTACCCTTGACCTGGAAAATCTTCAGTACAGCATCCATGTTGAGGCCGTCAGCCCCCAGGCCATAAACGGTTTCTGTAGGAAAGGCCACAAGGCCACCCTTTTTAATTACCTCTGCCCCTTGTGCAATCAAATAAGATTCCGGACAGCTGGGATTTACCCTTAAATAGCGTGTTTCCGACATTTTATTTGCCACATCACCATATTTAGTATTCCTAACGCCAACAAAATAATAATCCTTACAATACACTGAATCAACTTATAGTTGCTTTAATGTACAATCTGATAAATAATATATTGATGGTATTATATCATCAAAAAAAATATAAACTAATTATTGTTCTACAAGGAGGCGCTGCCATTTGTTAGTCGGTCTGCTCATCGTCCTATTGCTTGTTTTAACACTTCCCTTTTTTGTCAAGCCTATTGAGCGTAATTTAGAACCCTTCCTCTTTATTATGGGACTTGCAGCAACAATTATCTCTGGAGTTCTTACAAAGGGCCTAGTTCTTCACATCCTAACCAAACCCATGATGTACGCCATCACAGGAGCGGTTCTTATCTTTGGGTTGTTGTTCGCCCGTTTTCAAAATGAGATCCACAAATGGATCGAAAAGCTGCTGGAACAAATCCCTCTCCAGCTTTTTATCTTTCTGGTTGTGGTTGTTCTAGGGCTTATCTCCAGCATGATCACCGCCATCATCGCTGCACTTGTTTTAGCAGAGGTGATCAATGCCCTGCCCTTAAAAAGGAAGGCTAAAATCAACACAACCATCATCGGCTGTTTTGCCATCGGCCTGGGTGCTGCCCTGACACCTATCGGTGAGCCGCTCTCCACAATTGTCATCTCCAAATTAGATGAACAATTCTTTTACCTCTTGAAGCTGCTGGGTGTCTTCATCATCCCAGGGGTCATTGTCATGGGCGTGCTGGGTATCCTCAGTGCGGGCCCCTCCGGTGTAGCTATACCATCTTATCAATGGTGGCAACCTATCACACGGGGCATGAGGCATCGGGCCGAATTAGATGGGGAATCGGTTGACCTGGAGGATGAAACCATTTCCGGAGTAGTGCTCAGGGCAGCCAAAATCTTCCTGTTCATTATGGCTCTAGAGCTTTTAGGTTCCGGCTTCAAACCGATGATCGATGCCTATATCATCAATCTGGATGCACGCATCCTCTACTGGATCAATATGATCTCCGCAGTGCTGGACAACGCCACCCTGGCTGCCGCAGAGATCAGCCCGTCCATGAGTGGTTTGCAGATCGAAGCAATCCTGATGGGACTGCTCATCGCTGGAGGCATGCTCATCCCGGGCAATATTCCCAATATCATCTCCGCCGGGAAACTAAAAATAACCAGCTCCGAATGGGCGAAGCTTGGTGTGCCCCTGGGGCTGAGCCTGATGGTGATCTACTTTGTAATACTTTTTGTCATCCTCTAAACCGGGACCAGGCTTGCTTTGTGAGACGCGGGAGACGCGGGGACGGTTCTCGCGTCTCACATAAGTAAATTACTCAAGCCTGACCCCTTTTTGCTGTAACAATTCGCTCCTTGCCGGCATAGTCCTTGATGATTTCTGTCTCTGTCCAGCCCTCTTTTGTGAGGAGCTCTGCCAGCAGTTCTGCCTGCCCGATACCCACTTCACAGGCCAGGAGGCCTTTGGGTACTAAAAAGGCTGCTGCCTGGGGAATCAGCCTTCTGTAATGGTCAAGGCCGTCCTCTCCTCCATCCAGGGCATTGAGGGGTTCGTACTGTACATCTAAAGGCAGGCTCTGCAGATCAGCGGTGGGAATATAGGGAAGATTAGCAACAACAGCAGTTCCGATCCCTTCAACTCCCTGCGGCAGTTTTTTCACCGCCGGCGTTCGTCTGCGTGAGGCGCGTGTTCCAATCCCTTGGACATCCTCCAGTAGCTGATCCTCCCGAGGAAAATCAAGCCCGGCCTCCTTTGTTCTGGCTTGAACACCCAGCCAAAGTTCCCCCACTTCCCCTGGCAACCGGCCATCTAATGCAAAATCAAGCCCGACTTCCTTTGTTCCAGCCCCTTCGATCCACTTCGGAAGACGATCACCTGATGGGTGACAAGAGGGGTGACAAGAGAACCGTCCCCGCGTCACCTGTTGGAGCAGTGGGATAAGCAGGTCCCCCTGCAGGAATTTAACCCTATCTGTGACACCATGTCGCCTGGCATTCCTCTTTGCCACCTGGAGTGCACCGGGAGAGATATCAGTTGCCACAAGACGTGCCTGGGCATTGTAATAAGCCAGGCTGACTGCAACTGCCCCGGAACCTGTGCCTACATCAGCAACAAGGGGTGTTTGCACAACGCCCCCTGCAGACAGTGGGGCGGTTCTTTTGCCGCTCGGGGTTGTTACGGAGTTTTTTCCCGGTTCCTCCCCCGCAGACAGTGAGGCGGTTCTTTTGCCCGCATAACTGTTCGCCGGTGTTGGGCAGCAGGCAGCAGGAAAGTATGGTGGCCGTTCCGTTTCTGGCTCCGGCTCCGGTACCCGCCCTCCCCCGCGGCCGGGGTTCACAACCTCAATTTTGGTTTCGCGCTCCGGCTCCGGTGCCGGCTTCTCCCCTGGGAAGTCTGCCAGATACTCCAAAACCCTTTCTACAAGCAGCTCCGTTTCCGGGCGGGGGATCAGCACATCGGGGTTAACATAAAACCCCAGGGACATGAACTCCTTTTCCCCGGTAAGGTAAGCAACCGGCACACCCCTGCTGCGCTGACAGAGGATGTCATGAAATCTATCCTCCACCTCCCTGGGTACCTCATCATCAGAAAAAATAAGGAGATGCGTGCGCTCCCGCCCCCAGGCAAAGGCCAACAACACCTCTGCTTCCAGGTGGGGAGCCGCAATCCCCTTCTCTTTCAGTAATCTGGTTCCTTTAAATATCAGCTCACTACACTTCATCTTACTCAGCTGTATTCTCCTGTTCAGGCAGTTGTTCCTTCAGCTGTTCAGCACGGTGTGCTGTAACCAGGGCTGTGATCACCTCATCCAGTTCACCCTCCAGGATATTCGGCAAACGATAGAGCGTCAACCCGATGCGGTGGTCTGTGAGCCTCCCCTGTGGGAAGTTGTACGTCCTGATGCGCTCACTGCGATCACCGCTGCCTACCAGTAACCTGCGCATATCCGATCTTTCCCCATGCTGCTCCTGCTCAGCGCGATCCAAGAGGCGGGCACGCAGGACGCGCATGGCCTTATCCTTATTCTTGTGTTGAGATTTTTCATCCTGGCAGGAGACTACGATCCCGGTAGGGATGTGGGTAATCCTCACTGCAGACTGAGTGGTATTCACTGACTGACCACCGGGACCACTGGAACAGAAAATATCGATACGCAGGTCCTGGGGGTTAATCTCCACATCAACCTCTTCTGCCTCCGGCAGGACCGCCACAGTGGCGGCACTGGTATGGATGCGACCCCCGGACTCGGTAACCGGGATGCGCTGCACCCGGTGAGCACCGCTCTCAAACTTCAACTTACTGAAGACATAATTCCCATTCACCTGGAAGATGATCTCTTTATAACCACCCATATCGGTGGGGTGTGAATCCAAGACCTCCACCTTCCACCCCTGCCGCTCAGCATAGTAAGAATACATCCTGAAAAGGTCGCTGGCAAAGAGGGCGGCCTCATCCCCCCCTGTTCCTGCCCGAATCTCCACAATGACATTCTTCTTATCTCTGGGGTCCCTGGGCAATAAGAGGAACTTCAATTTCTCCTCCAGCTGCCCCTTCTTTTCCTCCAGCTCTGACAGATCTGTCTCGGCGAGCCCTAACAACTCCTCCTCCAGATCCTCATCAAACAATGATCTTGTATCCTCCATCTCCTTGCAGATGTCCTTAAACTCCCGAAAGGTTGAAACGATCTCGGATAACTCACCATGTTTCTTGGCATATTTGCGATACTCGTCTATATCTGCAAGCACCGCCGGGTCACTGAGCTGCTGCTCAAGCTCCACATAGCGGGACTCCAAAATTTCAAGCTTTTCCAACATACTTCATCAACCCCCTTTCCTCCAATATGAATAAATCAATCTCCGGAGGCCGCAGCATCACCTGTCGGGGGAATCAAAACACGTTTTAGCGCGGCGATGGCCACCTCTATCTGGGCGGAATCCGGTTCTCCGGTGGTCAGGTTCTGTACCCAAAGCCCCGGGGCGATGAGAATTCGCATCTGCTTTCTATAGCGTCTGGACAACCGAATAAACTCGTACCCAAGGCCAGCGATCACAGGCAGCAAGAGAATGCGCGACCCGAACTTCCACAACCATGAACCATTTCCTAAAAAAGCGAAAACAAGAATGCTGATCAGGATCACTACCAACAAAAAAGATGTCCCACAGCTTGGATGCAGACGGGAACGCTGTGCTACCTCTTCCACCGTCAGGTCTGCTCCATCCTCGTAGGTGTTGATCGCCTTATGTTCTGCCCCGTGATACTGGAAAACCCGCCTGATATCCTCAAATGCTCGGATTCCCAGCACATAGGCCAGGAAGATCCCTAAACGAGAGACCCCCTCGATCAGGTTCTGCACCCAAATGTTCTCCACCCACAGAGTCATATGCCCCAACCAGGTGGGAATAATAATAAAAAGAACTATGGAGAGCAAAAAGGCAACAGCCATTGTCAGCCCCATCTCCCAGGAGCTTAAACTCTCCCTTCCTCTTCATCAGATACCAGGGAAGCAGAAAGGTTCAGGGTTTTTATCCCGATAACCATTGACTCAAAGAGCACAATAGTGCCGCGGACAAATGGCCACTTCAAAATAGAAAAAGAATCCGACCAGGGTGTATATTTCTCCTGGTGGATTACAATTTCATCCCCTACCCGGACCGCAGTGGCTATTTCTTGGGGACCGCGCATCATCACACCCTCGATGACCGCCTGCCCCCCATACTGAAATGAAGTTTGAGCGTTTTTTTGAGGCAATACACACCCCTCCCCCTGTATACCATCCACAAAAGGGGAATACGCTATCCTTCCTTTTTAGCTCCCCCGTATTTCTTACGGAATCTTTCTACTCGCCCACCCTTTTCAGAAAGCCTTGTTCTGGCCCCTGTATAAAAAGGATGGCATTTAGAACAAACCTCCACTCTCATGCTGGGCACAGTGGACCCTACCTCAAAGCGGGCTCCACAGGCGCAAGAAATGGCGGCCTTTGCATGATACTCCGGGTGAATACCCTTTCTCATGATCTCACCTCCATCAGATCTATTAACGCTGAATATTATAGCACAGGGGAAAGTTATCTGGCAAACGGAATTAGTGGTTAGCAGTACTGACGCATCAAAATGTTTAAAAATCTTGCGAGTACAAAAACTGGCGTTTTTATCACCGATTCCGAAGTTTTTTTGAAAAATATCCGTTCTACATGTGGTGGCACATCCTTTTCAAGCTATTTTGCTCCTTTTAACCTACTATAGCACCTTCAAATGGGCATACGGGTAGTGTACACCGTATTGAAACCGCTATGTTGAATAGAATTGCTAAGCTGCCGTTGGCCTTATTTTCCAATCATCATCCTGAACCAATCGCAGTTGGCCTGGGGATTTCATTAACTTGCGAATTCGCTTTGTATATCTTAAGGAATTTGTAAAATTCATGTTTTTACGAAACTTTTCAAATTGAGTCTCCGTAAACCCAACTTTTTTAGCATGTTCGGTTAAGGCAATCCGA
>NZ_CDRZ01000158.1 GCF_000946815.1 Syntrophaceticus schinkii
GGCCAGACTGGCAATGTATCTAAGCAGGATTTCTTGGACTTTTTAGCAGATCATAATATACCCCTTAACTATGATGTAGACGAATTGGAAGAAGACTTATCAATAGTTAAGGAGATTTTACAAAATGAAGGTGGTTTCTGACTCAACACCTCTTATTGCTCTATCCAGGATTAACGAATTAGATGTTTTACATAAAATATCTCCCACTCAGTTCTTAACCCAATATAAAAAAAGCAGCTACTGATTAATTATTTGTAGTTTCTTTTATCGTTGAAATTAATAACGAGCTGAGTAATCAATTGCTGCGAAATAATTTTTCCCTATATTCTCTGATATTTAAATGGATTTCTCGTAATAATATGGTTTCACTTAGATAACTGAACATTCCCCCTGGTATCCTTACAATACAGTATAAAAACGACGCCTAAAATTGCGTTGTAAGCAACGATAAAACTCTTCAGAGGGTGTTTGTACCTGAAACAATTTAAATACACTACTTCACCTTTCTTTCTTTCACTTTCTACAAAAGAGACTAATTTATTAGGTATAATAGAATGTGTATCAGATGTGATCCATATTATAAATTTTCATAAATTTTAATTGTGTCTTTTATATGCTTGTTGTCAGGATTTTTGATATCTTCTAATTCAGCTCCCATGACTATTGCTATATATTCCACATCATCTTTTATAGCTAAAGTTGCCCAACATTGTCCCGCTTGATATGTCGTTCCAGACTTTCCGCCTATAATTTTAAACCCATTTTGAGGCACTTCATGAAGTTTTGAAAGTACTGTGGATTGTAAAACAATACCACCCGGGTGGTCTAGTGTAGAAGTAGTATTAAAGGTTTCCTTAGTGAATATAGCTCGGAAATGTCCATTATCTAAAGCATAGTCTAAAAGTTTTGCCATATCATAGGCTGTGGTATATTGGTTTTTATCATGAAGTCCTTCCGGATTAACAAAATGCGTGTCATGCAATCCAAGTTCAGAGGCCTTATTATTCATAAGCTTAACAAAATTTTCTACACTTCCCGCTATATTTATTGCTAATGAATTAGCAGCTTCGCCCCCCGAGCTTAATATGGTTCCATAAAGTAAATCTCTGTATGTAGTTTGCTCCTTTCCGTAGAAACCCGCCATTGAAGAATTGTTATTTACCATTTCTTTATAAGTGTCTACATCTACTGGAGCAATAGTAGACAAGTCTTCTATATGTTCCAATGCAACTATAGTTGTCATAATTTTAGTCAAAGATGCCGGACAGGTCTTGACTTTATGATTTTTCTTTATGACTTCACTTTTAGATGTTCGATTTTCTACATAGATATATTTACTGTCATATTCATCCAAACTAGTATTTACATTAAATTTTTCTTTTACAAAAAAAGAGCCCACATATTAAAAAAGTAATAATAAAAAATATCTTTGCAGCTTTATATTTTCTTGGCTTCATCGTTGATCACCTTTTTAATAAGGTGTTGCCTCTCACTCAATTTGACGCTGCAATTCTCACCGCCAATAACGGAAGAATTATAGCGACAGTCTGCCATAAAGTTGAGAATTCAGGTGCCAATCAAAGTCTAGCTAGATAATGCCAGTCAGTGTGCATAGTGTGGATAATGTAGAGACTCCCCCAGCACCCAAACCAAACCTGTCATGGATACTGAGAGGATCCTTACCCTTTAATTACCTTACCCCGCTGTCGCACGCTGCCCTTTCCATATCAGCAAGAATACGCCCGA
>NZ_CDRZ01000159.1 GCF_000946815.1 Syntrophaceticus schinkii
AAAACCTGAAATAACATTAATCAAGTGTTGTTTTGTCCAGCCCCATTGGGGCCGATAATTGCCAGTAATTTCACCTTCATTCAGTTCAAAAGAAACATCTTTTTAAGGCAACCAATCCGCCGAATCTTTTCGTTAACATTTTGTTATTTTAAGTACATTTTATCACCCTGTTCTTTTGAAGTTGATGGAGAGCCTGCCCTTGTAGGAAGAACAGGCTCTCCTGAAAATTTAATTATTTAGCATAGTCAGGAACTACAATATCTGCTTGTTTGTATTCCTCTGGCCAAATAACCGTCCCTTTACCTTCGAAATATTGGATAACAGGGATAAAATACTTTGTAACGCCCACTTCAGGATCTGGCCAAGTTTCATCTGTAAACACGTACTCATCCATTAAAATGCCGTTCGTAAAAGATACTTTTCCGGTCTGTACTTCCTCAGTTGCGTATTTTAACAGAGTTTCTTTATCTAACTTGCCGTATTTATCATAACAATCCTGAAGGTTTTCAATGAAGAAACAGACAGCATCATAAGCTAAACCGGCGTTACTGGGGCCAGGTTCATAGCCAAAGCGATCTTTAAAATTATCTCGGAACTCTTTAGCTTCAGGTTTTGTCCATTGCGGAATTAAGTCTAATACGTAATTTGCAGAATCCCCGGTAAGCTGGTACCAGTCACCAAACCATCCCAAACCGTCGAGAATCCTTATCGCAGGTACCCCCAGCTCATCTGCCTGCTTGCAAAAAGAGGAAACCGCGGCGGGATCAGCGCAAGTTCCGATGAGAAGTGTTGCACCATTATCCTTAAATTTCTTAAGCAGTGGATAGAAATCGGTTTCTCCCATCGGGGTAAACTCGGGGCCAACGATTTCCCAGCCATAATCTTTAAATACTTTAATGGCTTCTTACTCCAAACTCTCTACCCCAGTCATTATCTACACCATAAGACACCTGAGTACTTTTTTTATTGGGTCCAAGTGCCATTTTCAATTGCCAGGTTAATTCGCCTCAGCGTATTCCATCATTGGTTTCGCCGGGGAGCCTGACATTTGGCGAGCATATTACTTTATATTTATCAGGGTCTGCTTAAAGCTTTCTCATTGTATTACTTTTTGATTGTAGACAACGAATAGAAGTGAGGAATCTGGTACTTGGCTACGACATCCATTACCGCAAGAGATACTTCACTGTTCCAACCCAAAATACCACACTGTATTTTGTCTTTAACAATAGCTTCTTCATACGTTCTG
>NZ_CDRZ01000160.1 GCF_000946815.1 Syntrophaceticus schinkii
AAAATTGATTTCATAACTTTCAGATATTTTAGCCGAAATATTAAGTTTATCAACTGCAAAATAAAAATTATCATTATAAGTGGTAATAGTGCCCTAATAATATTAATATTTTTGGCTGAAATATTAAGTTTATCAACTGTAAAATAAATAATTGCCAATGCAACCATTAACAGAACTAAAATATTGTTAACGCTTCTCTCTGACAATTGGAAACACACCCCGCTCCATTAATTTTTTTCACTCTAACATTTTCGAAACAAACCACGCGCTGGCAACATGAGGGGCAAAAAAAGGAAAAGCAGTGGCAAAAACCAAAATAGGTATCCGGCTGAATTTCCGCCAATTCCCTGGCAGCTTCCAAACCGTTCATTTCCGGCATATCGATATCTAAAAAGACCACATCAGGTTGATGAATCTCCACCTGTCTGATGGTCTCTTTGCCATCGTTGGCAGTGGACACTACTTCGACTTCTGGCACTTCTTCTATAGTTTTTTTTAAGTATGCTGCAGCAGCCGGATCGTCATCAGCTATCAGTACCTTTAAAACCATTTTCCCCACCACCTAAGTCCTAAAACTTAGCCCCAGGTGCCTGGCACCACTTAGTATTTGTCTATTAGATCTTTCAGCACCTGCATGGCCAGTGGTTGAAAGTCCAGATAATCTCGCCACGTTTTTTCCATGAAATCGTATGTTTCTTCTTCATCTTTAGAAATTAATAACACACCTTTTGTCACATGATACCGAAAACCGGTATTTGCCTGGTTTAGAGAGCGCACATCAACTGGAAGATGAATTTTGCAGGTAAGAGTTACGGTCAATTCCAGGGTGAGGTCAAGAATTGCTTCGTCTGCAAGACTGTCATCAAAAAAGATAGCTATATCAAGATCATGACAGGGTTGTTTGCCAAGAAAAGACCCATGCAAGAAAGCAAAGCGAATTTGTGGATGTTTTTGTAGTTCCTTTTTTATTTGTTCAATTATTTAGCGATTTTTGTTCTGGAGAAAAGCAATACAACTGGTCGTCAGAAGGTAAGGGTTTATTCGCCAACTAGCATTCACCACCTGTATGCTCTTCTATGATCGTTTTAATTGCATCAAGATACTGCCTCACATCTCCAAGATTATTCCGCATAATATTAAGCATTTGCATATCGTCAATTTTACCGTATCCGTGTATAAGCAGATTACGAAAAC
>NZ_CDRZ01000161.1 GCF_000946815.1 Syntrophaceticus schinkii
GCTAGCCTCGCAATGGTACCGGTTACGACCCGACTTTTGTCGAATGCCAGCGTGCGAACGGGACAACAGTGGTGTTTAGTATGAAATGACAAGGGGAGCAATATAATATGCTGGAGTTACTGGCTATAAAGTTAAAGGCGGGAATAATTAACAACAGACCAGATTGACAAAGCATTTATCAGTTATTAAATTACCTGTATAGCCACTAATTCATCATAGGCGCTTCCTATTTCTTGAATAGAAAATTGTGGCTTAATTTCGCCTACCTTTTCGATTATTGCTTGACTATTGCTGTTATTACTCGATGAAGACATTTGTTTAGATACAAAAATGATTGTGGAACGTAATTCTAAATCTTTGGCATACATATTCCCAAAATGCTGTATTGTTTGGTCTATATGTTTGCTGTTTCCAGATAAAAAAATCTTTGGCTTTATTAATATAATGCTCGGTTTTTTCCGAGGGGGAAATTTTATAACCGATCCCGCTCCAATCAATGTTAACTCCATCGAGTAGTGCAGCGTAGCTTAAATCATCATTAAGTTCACTACAATACGGGCCATAATTATACAGAATATAATCATAGTCGGTGGGTAACTCATAAACTTCTTGCATTATATATACTAATTTTTGCAAAACGGTTTTACCGAATTGCGGGGAAACACCTTTTAACTTTTCAGTTAAATATGCTATTAAGCCGTATTGATCCCAACGTTCTTTAAAACCAATAAGCATAATACTACGCCTCTCTTCTATATTTTTCTATGGCTTGTTTAGCCTCATGCTTATTACTCAGCGATACATATATTCTTCGCTGTCTCACAGGACTTAAGCATTTAACTACGCTTGACAAAGTTGATAATGGCACACCTTTATGGGGCTTATTATCTCTTGCAATCATTATATCTTCACCGTCAAAACTATACCATGACCTTTTAGCATCATCTACAAATTCGGCAAGATTTCCAAGTTTCTCTAATATTTTCTTAGATTCCTCTATTTCACTCTCTAGTGGCACTTCTCGGGTATGATAAACACTACGGTGATGACAACGTGTTCTCAATGCTTCACCGTGTTCGCCTCCTTTCCCTTGACTAAGTAAACCTAGGACACGCCAATCATCCCATTTAAGATATTGCTCAATGTTTTCTTTTGAGGTTGGTTCGGGAAAACATTCTCTCCCTGTTTCTTCAGATAGTATTTGCTTCATGGCTTCAGTAATGTGATAATCGTATGATCTACGCGTGTGATGATAATATACTTGTGTAAACATCATATATCGGGCAATAATTAAGGACTCAGCAGCGTGAAGGCCACCTTCCTCTACGGCAATAACTGATGTTCCTGTCTCAGGGAACTCGGTGACAGTTAACGAAATGATTAATCTTTTGAGATCGTAATTCCCATAACTTACACCAATATGGTAAGAATCCCGAAGAAGGTAATCGGACCTATCTGCATCTATTTGACCATTTATAATATTATGCCATAAAAGCCTTCTACCTAGTTGAGGGTTGCCTTTTAATAAATCAATT
>NZ_CDRZ01000162.1 GCF_000946815.1 Syntrophaceticus schinkii
GACCATTGATCATTACCGTGTAGCGGCTATTGACGGCACAGGTATATTCAGAACTCAGAGCCGATGCTGTAACGCCTGCCAGGAAGTGCATCACCAGGATGGGACGACTACCTACGAGCATAAGATTGTCACCTGCCAGATAGTGGGTGGCAAACCGCCGATCATTTTAGGTTTTGAACCGATCAAGCCGGGGGAGGGCGAGACCACAGCTTCCAAGAGGCTGGTTGACTGGCTCTACCAGGTATATAAACATTTTGCTGACATAGTGGTGGTTGATGCCGGCTTTGCCAAGGCTCCTTTTATCAACCACTTGTGCAGCAAAAACATCCACCTTGTAGTTCGGCTAAAAGATAAGCGGATGCACATTGTCAAGGATGCGGAAGGACTATTCAGCCGTCAAGTGCCAGCCAAAACATGGCGAGAGGATAAGTCATCCACCACTCATCTAGACATCTCTGCCTGGGATGAAGAACAGTTCAATAGCTGGGATGGAAATGAAAAACCTAAGGTCGTCAAGATCGTTGAGAGCAGGTATGGCTATGCAATAGTAGGTGGCAAACGTCAGGAAGCCATCGAAAGACACGAGTTGTGGAAGGAGCTGTTCCCTTCGGGACAATGGGCATCGTTTAATACCGTAATTTTTAGAACAAAAAAAAGGCAGTATCACCGCCTTGGAAGCAGTCACACAGTTAGGGCAAAGAGCCAAATACATCGTTGCTGCCGGCACCTGTGCCAGTTTTGGCGGCCCCTCTGCTGCACGGCCAAACATCACAGGCAGCACCAGTGTACAGAACGTGCTGCAGAGAGAGGTAATCAATGTCAGCGGCTGCCCGGTCAACCCTGATTGGCTGACTGGGAACCCTCGCCCACCTGCTCCTTTTTGGGCCTCCGGAGCTTGATGAACTGGGACGCCCATCCTCTTCTATGAGTTTACCGTCCACCGCCACTGCCAACGCCGCTCTTACTTCGACAGAAATGACCTGGCTGACAGCCTGGGTGATATCGAGTGCATTGTTTCACAGGGCTGTGTGGGGCCAAAGACAGGAGCGGACTGCCCCTACAGGCAGTGGGATAATTATGGTAAACTGGCCGGTCAA
>NZ_CDRZ01000163.1 GCF_000946815.1 Syntrophaceticus schinkii
CTTCAAGGTAACTTTTCACCGCAGAGGGAAGGAAACGGTAGAGAGTTGAGTTCCTGGCCCCTTTTGGCTTGCGGACAAAGATGGCGAAATGGCCCGCCCAGTCTATCGGCTTGCAAAATTCGGCCTCGAAGCGGTAGTGGAGCATGAAGCGGACAAATAACTCGTTTAAAACTCTCTCGCCATTTTTACCGAAACTGCTTACCGCCGCCGTCAGATTGTCAAAGCGGATTTTTTCGGCACCCCGCCGGCCATCTCAAAGCTTAGGGCAAAGCGTAGAGAAAACAAAGTGAGTTTTCTGACGGCACCGGAACCCCTAGCCCAGCATTGCTCCAGGGAAAAGCTGTTGTCAAAGATCTGAATTCTTTAAATTCACCGTCCCAGATGGTCCGGACTGTGCCGAAATCAACCTGGGCCTCGCCGATGGGGTGTTCAAGCTCTATGTATTTTTCCTGCTGCTCATACTTTAGCGCTTTTTTCCGTTCGGCAACGTAGGCTCTGACGGTTCTTTCCGATCCGGTAAAATCGTGATCTTTTTTCAGCAGTTCCCAGATCGCTTTGGCTGTCCGGCGGTCTTTACGGGCTAGTAGACGGTCTTCTAAGAGCCAGACATCTATCGTATCGGTAAAGGGCTCTAAAACCGGTCTGCGGCGCTTCCTGGTAGTTTGTACAGGATTCCAGTCGCTCCTTTTTGCATACTTGGCTGCAGTTCTCCAATTGACGCCTACTTTGTTACTGATTTCGTTGATACTTAGCTCTTCTTTCTCATACAGGTGTTTGATATACTCTTGTTGCGGCATTGTTATCACCTCTTCTATTTTCCCTCCTTGTCTGGCGACTTAGAGGGTATTATTCAAGACGGTGATGGCAATGCTTCCTAATTACCGAGTTCTGCACTTTTGGCTGCCGTTTTGTGTATTTTTATTATACCGAAAACAGATACTTAGGGAATGGGTTCTGGATCCAATATTAATATACAAAATCACTGCCCGAACTCAAACTAATAATTTTTTTTATTACCAGCGCGGTTAAAATAGCAAGAAAAAAAACTCAACCCTGTTCCTAAAAAATAATACTCGCCATTTTTTACATCATTATCGATAAATTTAGATCGTGCAACCCCTTTTATAGCAAAAATAATACCAATTGCAGTATATTCATTTAGCAAAGCCAGAGTAATAACGATTAACCTTTCAATCATTCCAATATAACCACTTATTGAATTGGCTTCGTAATCTTTTATAATATTTTTAAGAAGGTTATCTATCATTACCTTTGCAGCAAAAATTCCAAATATATAACCTGCTGCATATACCCATAAGTTTATATTGGTATAAAATGCAAGAAGATACTTATTAATTAAATAAATATCTATATAACCAAATATTGCAGGTACTAATATCAACGATACTACATGTATTGTTTGATCTATTATGAACAGTAAGAAGTTATCAGTAAATTTTTTTAAATAATCAATTAAATGAATTAGAGAAATTATGGCTAATACAAATATCAAATTGAACGATAAATAGTCCAAAGTGCAAATTAATAATGATAAAAACACTATAACTACATGGGCAAAAAGATATTTTATATTTTTTAACTTTAATTCAGCAATATTATTCGTTTGTAAAATAAAATCGCCAATCAGATGGCCCACAAATAACCGTAGTAATAAATCCATTAAGAGAAACTCCTACCTTTTTTACAAAACAGCACACGCAAAACCCCCATGTGGCAAATCATCGAGCTCCCATTGCCCTGTCTCTATATAATGTAAATATGCGTAGTATAATCTAATAGCAGAGTTAACAATCATGTTGCCTCTCACTCAATTTGACGCTGCAATTCTCACCGCCAATAACGGAAGAATTATAGCGACAGTCTGCCATAAAGTTGAGAATTCAGGTGCCAATCAAAGTCTAGCTAGATAATGCCAGTCAGTGTGCATAGTGTGGATAATGTAGAGATCCCCCCAGCACCCAAACCAAACCTGTCATGGATACTGAGAGGATCCTTACCCTTTAATTACCTTACCCCGCTGTGCCACGCTGCCTTTCCATATCAGCAAGAATACGCCCGATATCTTTGTCCTCAACCACATCACTGCCCCTTTGCTGTGCATCGTAGAGGGCATACGTGCAAATATGATTTATCAATCGGTGAATACCCTGAGTTGCTGAGTAGATCAACTGCAAAGCA
>NZ_CDRZ01000164.1 GCF_000946815.1 Syntrophaceticus schinkii
GAATTGGGAAATTGTATGCGCTTGCGTTTCTCACATCTCCCGGAAAACCCGGATATACCTCGTCCAAAATCATAATTCCAAGACCCATTCCATAGCAGCTTTTGCCTGGTCTTGCTTTAATAAGGTCAATATTGCGATCTCTACCAACGTAATACATATTAACTTCTCCTTTTTATCCATTAATATAATATTAGAGATTGCTTTCATCAGCTCATCTTTTCATAATTGTGAAATATTGCCGAGAATATATTACATTTATAACACTTATCGACTATTTCAGATATATGAAATTTTGCTTTTTTCATTCTACTGCTCACAAAATGTTTTGTCAATATATAATTCATAATTATGAATAATGGTTTATCTACCATATAAAAGAGCCACCAGCACAATAACTGGCGGCTTTTCTGTATGTATGGCAAACCTAATTGATAGATAACTCTAACTTGCTATATTAGATTAAGATTTTTTCATAACCCAATAGCTGATACAATCCTCTTCACTGGAGTTGGACATGGAATGCGGAGTATTTGAACATATATAGAATGAATCACCTTCGTATAATGTATAAATGTTTGTGCCTATAGAAATCTCCATAGAGCCCTGTACCACAATTCCCAGTTCATCGTAGGCATGCCCCCATGTTTTATCATTAAAAGAGGCCCCCGGATGAAGGGTTATACACAGGCACTCCATATTGTATCTGCCATAGTTTATAGACTCACACTTTAAAAAATCGTTCTCAATAATGGTTATTTTATCAGCTTTTCTTACAATAATATGCTCTTGTTTTTGGGGTATAAGCAGATCAGTAATGCTGACTCCAAGTATCTCACAGATCCGCTGCATATATTCCAGTGTAGGGCTAGAAATGTTGCGCTCCAAGTTGCTTAAATAACCAATGGACAGTCCTGTCTTTTCGGAAAGCTCTTTTAATGTTAGATTTTGCTCTTTTCGCAGTTCTTTAAACCTATCTCCTATATGATCAAGGTAATATTTTTCCATAATAACATCCCCCTTATAAATTTATTATACAACAAAAAAGCAAATCATTCCATAATATTTCATAAATATGAACAATCATAAAACGGTAACTCACACCATTATATCTGTACACTTACAATAATATTTCATTACTATGAAATTATATATTGTTTTTTAGCTTGCTCCGTGCTAATATATAAAAAACAGTTTCATATATATGAATTTTTTAAAAGGAGAATTAATAATGAGCCATTGGTGTCCCAGCATTTTCAACGATATTATAGGTCCCGTTATGATTGGCCCCTCCAGTTCTCATACCTGTGGTCCTGCCCGCATAGGCTTTTTAGCCAGACAATTGCTTCACCATAATTTGAAAAAGGCTACTGTTGAATTTGCCAGAGATGGCGCTTATATCAATATGTACAGAGGACAGCGCTCTAATTATGGTTTTACTTCCGGCTTACTGGGCTATCGCCCCGAAAGCTACAGCCTGCACAATGCCTTCACAGAGGCAAAAAAAAGGAATGTAGAGATACTAATTTCAAGAATGGCGATTTTGAAAGCTACAGTCCCCAACCTCGCTCGATTTGACACTGGAAAGTGATT
>NZ_CDRZ01000165.1 GCF_000946815.1 Syntrophaceticus schinkii
CGATTTTCGAAAAAAATGGGTTTACCGTATAAAAATGTAAGTTCAAAAATCGCTGAATCATCAACCAGGTGCCGCTTTAAAGGCAATATGCCCGTCATAGTACTCAATAAAGTCAAATTCATGATTATCCTTTAGTAAAACCATAAAACTGAATTCATTTTATCTAAAACATCAGGCTGCAATAAATATTTTCTCAAGCAACTCTTCATTTGTACGATCCTGTATAGCATAATAATTTCTGTCTTCAAAAATATTGTTGATTCTCTTCGTGGTCTCTCTTGCTGTCAGCACCCCTGTAAGGGAAAGGTTCAGAAATAAGAACGTAACAGTAAATTGAATAATGATGATCAATAAACAAAAAAGGTCTCCTTAATAACATATCAAAGGCATAAATTGATGTTTTTCATCGCAATTGTCACCTCATCATATGCACAGGCTCTATTTTAGCTGCTTTAATAATCGGATAAGCAGAAGTTAATATCGAAGAAGCAACGACAATACCCATTGTCATCAACATGCTAAAAAAATATAAATCTATGCGTCGATAGAGGGCATAAGAGATGATTGCATACAAAACCATACCACATCCAAACGAGAACAAGGCAATGACCATGATTTCCTTGATCACACCAAAAGCGATCTGATAGCTGTTGGCCCCGCAGCACTTTTTAACTCCTATTTCCAGGCGCTTGCGATCCAGCCAATAACCGGTCACAGAAATCGTATTTACAGCAAAGATGACAAAAACCAGGGTAAACATCATAATTTCAAAGCTTTTTTTCCTCATAACACTTAACAATGGCGATTCGATCATATCTATTGATGCGCTTTTGAATTGCATGCCCTCTTGTTCGATGCCGGATTTTAATTGCACATAAACCGTATGGGTCTTGTCACCAGCATCTATCCCAAAATGATCAACCCACAAATAATCTATGTTGCCGGTTAGAGCTTTAAGATTCAGGTAACTTCTGTAGCCAAGCCAATCATCGGCGTTCCTGTTCTTCATAACGCCGATAACTTCATATTCTTGATTTTCAAAGATATAA
>NZ_CDRZ01000166.1 GCF_000946815.1 Syntrophaceticus schinkii
ACCGGGAACCGTAGAAGAGCGGTGTTTCCGGATTAATTACATAAGCCACTGTCGCGAAAGCCAGTGTCTCCGCGTTCACCTGAGCCAAGCCTCCAGCCAGTGTCAATGGGCCAGACATCCCACCTATGGGAGCACTCAAAATTGATGTTGGTATTCCCGCAGAAATAATGTTTTTCATAGTATCACAAATGGCTTGCGGAATCTTTAACGGAGATTCCGGTGAAACCCCCACAACCCCAATAGGGGTTTTAGCCAGTGATTCACTACCACCTGCAAAAGCTCGGAATAGTTCAACTACATATTTGGCCTCACCAGGATTGGAAATACCGGGTCCATAGATTGGTTTCTTGGAATACCTAAACATCAACTCTGTCTGTTTAACCTGGGTAATCGGAGCGGGAACATCACTTGGGTACAAGAGTGAACAAGGTGTATCAAGGTGTTCCAAGTGGTTCATCAGACGCATAGTAGCGATAACATCATCTACAACCGGCCTTCTTTTTTGGCCGGTCTCCAAGTCGAGGATGTCAGGAATACCCCCTGTGGTATGAGATACAATTGTGTCCGGGGTGATTTCAACCTTGATACCGTCGCGGCTGGTTAAAGTAACATGGTTGTGTACCTTAGCATTAGCAATCACTTTTTCTAAAAGATCAGCCTTGATTTTAACGCGCTTGCCGTCAACCTCACATCCATGATCAGCTAAATCATTTCTCAATCCCTGATCATCGATCAGGACCCCGAACTCCCGCAAGATCTGGAAACTAGTTTCATTAAGTTGTGAGATCTCCTGGTCACTTAATATTTTCAAAGTGCTTCTTGCCAACTGCGACACCTCTTTTTGTTATTTTTTTCTCTCGAATATTACTCGGATGATAATAGCCCTTTAAGCACGACTGATTAATTCCCCAACTGAAAATGCCCCCTGGCGATGCCACAGGGCCTCCCCATTTCCCAGGGCACCGCCATAAAATTCCCCTTTTTACACTATTTATATAATTCAGGGCATTCCTCAACCTTATGCATATTTTTTTAATAAGGTAGAGAAATCAGGCTAAATCACATGACCAACAATATAGGTTTATATATTTGGATATACTATTTTCTATTATTAAAGGTTTTATACCGCTTCTTTTGCTTTTAGTTTTTTGCTCTCATAAATCATTTTGCGTTTTTCCTTTGTAATACTCAGCCATATTATGGTTGCGATTAACCCTATACATCCTAGTGTTGCAAGTATGCCAAAGAAAAGCTGATATCCCAGTGCTCCAGAAAAATGGTCCAAAAGATATCCGGCAACAATCGGGACAAACACTTCCGAACTGTAGCCCAAAGGAGCGATAATAGCTACGGCAGTCCCGGTAAACTCAGTGGGGTAATCTCCTTCTTCAAGTATTGCATAATGCAAAGCTTGTATTGCATACATAGAAGTATAGATTGCGCAAGCGAATACAACTACTACATAGACAAGGCTCGCTTTTCCAGGTGTAAATATAATACCTAAAATACCCAATATCATTACTGCAA
>NZ_CDRZ01000167.1 GCF_000946815.1 Syntrophaceticus schinkii
TTATTTCACATGTTTCAATCCACGCACCCGCACGGGGTGCGACCTTATCGGTCATGCCCAAATAGTAGAGTTCCAAGGTTTCAATCCACGCACCCGCACGGGGTGCGACATCAACTGACTGGGCACCTGCTCCTGAGGACGTAGTTTCAATCCACGCACCCGCACGGGGTGCGACAGCCCAGGCAGCGGCTGAGGCTGTAGCAAGAGCAGTTTCAATCCACGCACCCGCACGGGGTGCGACTTTTTTAGTCGCCATAATATACCACACCCCCTATGTTTCAATCCACGCACCCGCACGGGGTGCGACTCTTCACCGGACTCTATTTTTAGCCAATATTTAAGTTTCAATCCACGCACCCGCACGGGGTGCGACATATAGGTCTGACGAAGATGATATTGCCGCCTATGTTTCAATCCACGCACCCGCACGGGGTGCGACTAACGTGATTGTTAATACGCCTTCAGGGACATCTGTTTCAATCCACGCACCCGCACGGGGTGCGACGGCATTTATCCCTGCATCTTCCCGGCCAATCAGTTTCAATCCACGCACCCGCACGGGGTGCGACAAGTACAGTTGATCGGTTTAACGAATATAAGGTGTTTCAATCCACGCACCCGCACGGGGTGCGACATGAGCATATCAACAACAGCTCCGGAGATAAAAGTTTCAATCCACGCACCCGCACGGGGTGCGACGACAATTCCCGAGGAACAGATTAGGGAAGCAGTCGTTTCAATCCACGCACCCGCACGGGGTGCGACTTTTCCACTCACAGGCATTGCAAGCGGATGCCTGTTTCAATCCACGCACCCGCACGGGGTGCGACTACATGGTGCTAATCGATCTTCCCGACTACAAAGTTTCAATCCACGCACCCGCACGGGGTGCGACTTCGTTTCAGTCTCCGACATCTGCCAGAGACTGTTTCAATCCACGCACCCGCACGGGGTGCGACAGAGTCAATCCCACTGCCGGAGGGCAGATGGCTAGTTTCAATCCACGCACCCGCACGGGGTGCGACCTACCCTCTCTCGCGAAAGGGTAGAGAGCAGGGGAGTTTCAATCCACGCACCCGCACGGGGTGCGACGTCTGCCAGGACAACCCCACTATTCCCCACTTTTGTTTCAATCCACGCACCCGCACGGGGTGCGACCTCAATAAAAGGAGGTCATAAAGTTGTTTGATGTTTCAATCCACGCACCCGCACGGGGTGCGACCTAGACTATTGCTTTTTTGACCTAGCGCAGGGAAGTTTCAATCCACGCACCCGCACGGGGTGCGACAGCGGGACTCCCCGTGATACGTCATTGCCAGGGCGTTTCAATCCACGCACCCGCACGGGGTGCGACGCTCACCAAGTAGCCAAAATCACGCAAAAAGCAGTTTCAATCCACGCACCCGCACGGGGTGCGACTCAAAGAAAGTTAAAGAATTTCAGTAAAATGTACCGTTTCAATCCACGCACCCGCACGGGGTGCGACTTGTTCATTCTTCTATTGTTGTTCTTTGATAATCGTTTCAATCCACGCACCCGCACGGGGTGCGACACACTCCGGATGATTCGGAGTATGAGATCTCCAGTTTCAATCCACGCACCCGCACGGGGTGCGACTGCGGGCAGCTTGAGCCCCTGGGGGGGGGGATCGTTTCAATCCACGCACCCGCACGGGGTGCGACGTCTGCCAGGACAACCCCACTATTCCCCACTTTTGTTTCAATCCACGCACCCGCACGGGGTGCGACTATACTATATAATTAGTATAGTACCTTGATAACTGTTTCAATCCACGCACCCGCACGGGGTGCGACCTATATCCTGGCAGCGCTGGATAAGTCAGTAGAGTTTCAATCCACGCACCCGCACGGGGTGCGACAAATCCCATACCTATCACCTTTTTCGGCTCTCTAGTTTCAATCCACGCACCCGCACGGGGTGCGACCGAATCGGGCAATGAGGAATGGGCAGATAAACACGTTTCAATCCACGCACCCGCACGGGGTGCGACTGTTCGGTGCTACCCTTCGCATCAACGGTAAGTTTGGTTTCAATCCACGCACCCGCACGGGGTGCGACTCAGCGCGAGCGGAGCAAGGAGCACAGGAGAACGTTTCAATCCACGCACCCGCACGGGGTGCGACAGGTAAATAAAAATGCCAACATGTCTTTTTTGCGTTTCAATCCACGCACCCGCACGGGGTGCGACCACCTTACCCTCGCTGGTTCCCGGTGGGGGTTTGTTTCAATCCACGCACCCGCACGGGGTGCGACGATAAGGATGCAAATGCTTGAGGCGCAGGAAGCAGTTTCAATCCACGCACCCGCACGGGGTGCGACTTCGGTATAAATCCGACAAATCAGCAAATACAAGTTTCAATCCACGCACCCGCACGGGGTGCGACTTCAATTTCGGGTCATCCTCTCTGAGCTGCATGTTTCAATCCACGCACCCGCACGGGGTGCGACGGTATATCCCTGGCGAAAGGACTGGCAAAGACAGTTTCAATCCACGCACCCGCACGGGGTGCGACATGAAAAAGCGTGACATCGATCTGGATGCCAGGTTTCAATCCACGCACCCGCACGGGGTGCGACAAAGTTGCCTCTTTGCCGTCTAACGTGATAGCGTTTCAATCCACGCACCCGCACGGGGTGCGACTTTTTTGAGATCGTAAATGTCCCCCACAACTGGGTTTCAATCCACGCACCCGCACGGGGTGCGACGGAGGTCATATCAATGAAAAAGAAAGTATATCAGGTTTCAATCCACGCACCCGCACGGGGTGCGACGCCGTAGTGGATTCCTAAGTACAGAGCTCTATCGTTTCAATCCACGCACCCGCACGGGGTGCGACGAGTAAGGGATAAGAGTTATGCGGCTGCTAGGGCGTTTCAATCCACGCACCCGCACGGGGTGCGACCTCAGCCTTCCTTATGCCCTGCCGGTTCTCCGCTGGTTTCAATCCACGCACCCGCACGGGGTGCGACGTGAATTGCGTAAAAGAACACTGCAAGTATACAGTTTCAATCCACGCACCCGCACGGGGTGCGACATGCGCTACCACCTATAGCAGTAGGATATTCTGCGTTTCAATCCACGCACCCGCACGGGGTGCGACCATTGTCATACCGTCAGAGCCTTGGGAGTATTCGTTTCAATCCACGCACCCGCACGGGGTGCGACTCTGTCTGTGAAAGAGTTCGTATGCACCGAAATGTTTCAATCCACGCACCCGCACGGGGTGCGACTTTCCGGCTTCACCCAGCATAGCCAGGGTAGGAGTTTCAATCCACGCACCCGCACGGGGTGCGACGGCCTGGGCCAGCGCGGCCAGCTTCGCCCGCACGTTTCAATCCACGCACCCGCACGGGGTGCGACAGAAAGAAGATGCAGGAGATCCCGCCAGTAGGAGTTTCAATCCACGCACCCGCACGGGGTGCGACCAAATCACCCCCCGCCCCCTTTCCACAATAAAAATGTTTCAATCCACGCACCCGCACGGGGTGCGACCCAAGTTTCCACTCCCCCTACCTTTCTGTCTGTGTTTCAATCCACGCACCCGCACGGGGTGCGACGAGATGGATCTGTTTACGAATACGATTTTTATTTGTTTCAATCCACGCACCCGCACGGGGTGCGACTTCATTCCAACACGCCTCGCAATCTCTGGTAGCGGTTTCAATCCACGCACCCGCACGGGGTGCGACTCTTTGTAGAGCAAACTCGCCGTCAAAATACTGGTTTCAATCCACGCACCCGCACGGGGTGCGACGATTGGGATTACGCAAAACTAAAAGATTTGTTGGTTTCAATCCACGCACCCGCACGGGGTGCGACAGCACCTCCGCCATATCGCCTGGCGACATATCGTTTCAATCCACGCACCCGCACGGGGTGCGACACCGCTCCGTATGCCTCCTGCCTGCCATTGGCAAGTTTCAATCCACGCACCCGCACGGGGTGCGACCGCTCCGTATGCCTCCTGCCTGCCATTGGCAAGTTTCAATCCACGCACCCGCACGGGGTGCGACATGCACCACCCGACCCTGCCCGCCCAACCTATCCACGTTTCAATCCACGCACCCGCACGGGGTGCGACCTCGGGCGATCAAGGTTGAAAAAGAGGAGG
>NZ_CDRZ01000168.1 GCF_000946815.1 Syntrophaceticus schinkii
CCAGGCATGATGGATTCTGTGTCCCTGTTTGATCACTGTATACCTGGTGGGTCAGTTCGTGAATTGAGGAGGACTTTGCGCAAGAACAAGTTTGAGGCTGTAGCACAGCGCATCCAACTGCGTTTCCATCTTACCGGGTTGACTGAGGAGGAATCTGCAGACTACATTCGGCATCAGATGAAGACAGCGGCGATGACCTCCCCTTTATTTTCCGATAGTGCTTTGCAGTTGATCTACTCAGCAACTCAGGGTATTCACCGATTGATAAATCATATTTGCACGTATGCCCTCTACGATGCACAGCAAAGGGGCAGTGGATGTGGTTGAGGACTAAAGAGTATCGGGCGTATTCTTGCTGATATGGAAAGGCAGCGTGGCGACAGCGGGGTAAGGTAATTAAAGGGTAAGGATCCTCTCAGTATCCATGACAGGTTTGGTTTGGGTGCTGGGGGGATCTCTACATTATCCACACTATGCACACTGACTGGCATTATCTAGCTAGACTTTGATTGGCACCTGAATTCTCAACTTTATGGCAGACTGTCGCTATAATTCTTCCGTTATTGGCGGTGAGAATTGCAGCGTCAAATTGAGTGAGAGGCAACACCAGAGCCAGGAAACCTGCCTTGTTTTATAATAACCTTTACTGCCTACGTGGATAGGAAGTGGATACCCCATTACCCCGTCATGGCAGGCGGGGTATTTTTATTGGTATTGTTTGTGACTGTATTTGTGACTGTAATGGCTGCTGCATTTTTATTATTTTGGAGGTGGAATTTTGCAGAATAAAAAAAAGATTTGTTTATCCATTTACAGCACTTTTAGGACAGGAAAAGATGAAGAAAGCCCTCCTGTTAAATGCTGTGAACCCCCGGCTGGGTGGTGTCCTCATCAGGGGAGAAAAGGGTACTGCCAAATCTACGGCGGTGCGTTCTATGGCTGCTCTGCTGCCTGAAATACCGGTGATAGCAGGGTGTTCCTACCAGTGTGACCCCTTTCAGCCCAGGAAGCTCTGTATTAATTGTAGAGCTGCATACAACGGGGAAACCCCACCACTCATCTGGCGGCGGGTACAGGTTATTGATCTTCCAGTATCAGCGACCGAAGACCGTGTGGTGGGAAGTTTGGACTTTGAGTATGCGGTGAAGCATGGGGGGCGCCGCTTTGAACCCGGTCTGTTAGCCCGGGCGAACCGAGGGATCCTTTATGTGGATGAGGTCAATCTTCTGGATGATCACCTGGTGGATCTGCTGCTTGATGCTGCTGCATTAGGTGTCAATTTGATTGGAGAGGGAGGGGATCTCCTATAGCCACCCGGCAGAGTTTATCCTGGTGGGCACCATGAATCCGGAAGAAGGAGAACTGCGCCCTCAGCTGATTGACCGCTTTGGACTCTGTGTCCAGATTGAAGGTGAGACCGATCCAGAGATGAGGGTAGAGATTATTAAGCGCCGGGAGTCTTTTGACCAGGACCCCCTGGGGTTTTTAGAAGAGTGGGGTGAAGAAGAAGAAAGAGTGCGCCAGGAAATCATTAGTGCTCGTGACCTGCTTGCAGAGGTCACCATGGCACCAGAATTGGAAGAGCTGGTTATCCAAATCTGCACCCAGGCACTGGTGGCAGGCCACAGAGCGGATCTGGTGATGACTGCCTGTGCCCGCACCTTGGCTGCCTTTTACGGAAGGCGAGAAGTGAGTGAGAGTGATGTTCACGAGGCTGCGGAATATGTTCTTCCCCACCGCATGCGTGAGGCACCCCCTCCACCACAGGAACCAGAACCCCCGGAACCAGAAGAACCTGATGAGCCAGAGGAACAGGAAGAAGAACAGGAGCAAGAGGAACAAGAACAAGAACAAGAACAGGAACAGCAGCAGCCCCCTGAGCATGCAAGAGGATGATCAGGAAGAACAGGATCAGCCCCCTCAGAAAGCACCCCCTCAGGGTACACCGGAGATCGTCTTTGCTGTAGGTGAGCCCTTCCCGGTACGCCGGATCAGCTATAAGGTCAAAGGGATCCTGCGCAGGGGTTCCGGGCGGAGATCCCGCGGCCAGACAGCCACCAAATCGGGACGCTATGTGCGGAGCACCATGCGCTGGGAGAGGCAGGATCTGGCCTTTGATGCCACCCTCCGTGCAGCAGCACCTTACCAGAAGCGTCGCCAGCGGGATGGAGTTGCTGTTGTCATTGAACTTGGTGATCTGCGGGAAAAGGTGCGTGAAAAAAGGGTAGGCAACTTCCTCCTTTTTGTTGTCGATGCCAGCGGTTCCATGGGGGCACAGCAGCGGATGGTGGAAGCCAAAGGAGCCGTCCTATCGCTGCTTTTGGATGCTTATCAAAAGCGGGACAGAGTAGGCATGGTGGCCTTCCGCGGAGAACAGGCGGAGGTTATTCTTCCCCCCACCAACAGTGTGGAGCGCGCCCAAAAACTCCTGGAAGAACTTCCGACTGGTGGCAGGACACCCCTCTCCGCGGGGCTTATCAAATCATATGAGGTGGCCAAGGCCCATCTCTTTAAAGACCCCGATATCAGGCCGCTGCTGATCATTATCTCCGATGGTAAAGCCAATGTAAGTTTAGGTGAGGAGCGGCCATTAGCAGAAGCCACCCGTGCCGCAGAGATAATCAAAGACGAAGAGCGCATCAAAAGCCTTGTTGTAGATGTGGAGAACAGCGGTTTCCTCTCGTTCGGCCTTGCCCAACAGCTGGCTGAGGTGATGGATGCAGAGTACTATAAACTGGACGACCTCAAGGCAGATCGCCTTGTCGAAGCTGTACACGGCGTCCTGGACGCGTGACAAGCGTGAAACGGGACGCTCCTTTTGTCACGTTTTTGTGGGGCCGACTTTTCCGACTTTTTCAAAGATTAGATGGGGACGCGTTTGCCGTAATAGACTGGCGAGAGGTTTGTATAAACGAGTGATGCTCGCTGAATCATCGGAGACTGGGACACGCCAGACACAAACAACAATCTGTATAAACGAGTGATGCCGTATGATCAATGGCTATTTCCTATGAGTATGAAATCAGAGGCACTACGTACTCCGGGAATTCCAATAAAATATTAAGCAAAAAGAGAAAGGGTTGGTAATTATGGAACAAACAATAGAACAGACTGTAAGGTACATTTACCCCTTTACAGCACTTGTGGGACAGGAGGGCATGAAGCTTGCCCTGATTCTCAATGCCATTAATCCAAAGCTGGCCGGCGTTTTAATCCGCGGAGAAAAAGGCACAGCCAAATCTACAGCGGTGCGAGCCCTGGCGGCCTTGCTACCTGATAACCAGGTAGTGGTCGATTGCCCCTTTGGATGTGACCCAGAGGATGTTACCACCATGTGCAGTTCTTGCAGAGAGCAGTTGCAGAGCAGTAAAGATCTGGACAAGACAAAACGCAAGATGCGAGTTGTTGAACTGCCCGTTTCCGCCACTGAGGACCGTGTGGTAGGAACCCTGGACCTGGAAGAGGCCATCAAAAAAGGGGAAAAGCGCTTTGAGCCCGGAGTCCTGGCAGAAGCCAACCGCGGTATCCTTTATGTGGATGAGGTCAACCTGCTGGATGACCATATAGTTGACGTTTTATTGGATTCAGCCGCAATGGGTGTCAATACAGTGGAGCGGGAGGGAGTATCCTTTACACATCCCGCAAACTTTATGCTTGTGGGAACCATGAACCCCGAAGAAGGGGAACTAAGGCCACAACTCTTAGACCGCTTTGGCTTGTGTGTACAGATTGAGGGGATCCTTGACCCTGACCAGCGGGTGGAGGTGATCCGCAGAAGAGTTGCCTTTGAGGAAGACCCTGCCGGATTCTGCGAGGATTGGGAACCGGAACAGGAAAAACTCCGGCAGCAGATAATAGCAGCTAAAAAAGCCCTGCCCAAGGTGCAGGTATCTGACAGGATGCTCTACCTAATCGCAGAAATAGCTGTAGAAATGGGAGTGGACGGCCACCGCGCCGATCTGATCATGATGAAGGCAGCAAAAACTATGGCTGCTCTCCAGGGACGGGATGAAGTCAGTGAAGAAGATATCCGTGCTACAGCAGATCTGGCTCTCATGCACAGGATGCGCCGCAAACCCTTCCAGGATCTTGATCTGGATCAGCAGAAGCTTGAAGACATCATGGGAGGTCACAGCCATCCACATGCTCATAAACATACCCAGTAAATGCATGTAGGATAATGAACGAAAATAGTGATCTGCCAAGCAGTGAACTTTGACAAGATTAAAACATCGGAAGTCAGCATGTCGACCAGTACCGGAAATAGGGAGTGTTCCTTTTGATTGAAATAAGTGGTCTCTGCAAGTACTACAAAGAGGTCAAAGCTGTCGATCACATGGATTTGAATGTGAAACCGGGAGAAATATTCGGCCTGCTGGGGCCAAATGGAGCAGGAAAGACAACCACAATACGAATCCTTATCACATTAGCGCGCCCAACAGCAGGAAGAGTCTGTATCAATGGCAAGGAGGTGTCCCGTAAAAAAGCACAGGTCAAAAAAGAAATCGGTATTGTTTCACAAACAGAAAATCTTGATGTAGAGATGACAGCTCGAGAGAACATGGAATTACACGGACGCCTCTTTAAGATTCCTGCCCAGGAGCGTTGCGCCCAGATCGAAGAGCTTCTTGCTTTTGTGGATTTGACGGAACGTGCGGATACAGCCGTAGGGCGTTTCTCCGGTGGTATGAAGAGAAGGTTGATGATTGCCCGTGCTTTAATGCATAAACCGCGGATCCTTTTCTTGGATGAGCCGACTGTGGGCCTGGATCCCCAGGTGCGCCGTAAGATCTGGGATCTGATCAGGAGACTCAATGGACAGGGGATTACGGTACTTTTGACCACCCACTATATCGAAGAAGCAGAACTGCTCTGCCACCGTGTGGGAATCATGAACAAGGGCAAATTGATTGCTCTGGGAACACCGGAGGAATTAAAGAAGAAAGTGGGCAAGGTTGTTGTGGAGGTGCCCAACCATAATGAAACTGAGTACCATGTATTCGAAGAGAGGGGAGAGGCACTCCAGTATGCCGCAGCAATGAAGCATGATGTAGTGATCAGAGAAAGCAACCTGGAAGATGTTTTCGTGGAACTAACCGGGCGCAAGGTGGGTGATTGAGATGATTTATGATACATACACAGTTTTTTGGCGGGAAATGGTGCTGCTGCGGAAGAAATTCAAGAGCTTTTTTGCAGGTAGTATGGTCAGCCCACTGCTTTACCTGCTCTCTTTTGGCTGTGGGTTGGGAGGAATATCCAGTTCGGCAGCACAAGCTACCTGGATTTTGTGGTACCCGGCATTGTGGCTTGAGTGCCATGAATGCCAGCTACAATGCCACAGGTGTTTCCCTTAATGTCAGCAGGCTTTATCATAAAACACTTGAGGAATTTCTGGCGGCTCCGATCAGTGTTTCCTCATTGGTGCTGGGGAACATTTTCAGCGGCTGCTTCCGCGGCCTGTTTTCTTCGGGGCTCATCATTATCTTTTCCTATTTTTTTGGAGCAAATTTGCACCTTAATGGGTGGTTCTTTCTTTCTCTGCTTCTGACATGTTTTTTATTCGCCACATTGGGATTGGTGGCAGCGATGGTGGTTAGTTCTCATGAAGGCATGTCACGTTTTTCGACCTTTGTAATTCTTCCCATGACTTTTTTATGTGGGACGTTTTTCAGAGTGGAAAAATATCCTGATGTTATTGCATATTTTGTACAAATATTGCCCCTTACTCATTCCGCTGTTTCCCTAAGAGCTATAGCGTTGAATACCGGATTCCCTCTGGTTTCCATGCTGGTTCTGGCAGCTTATGCTGTAGCATTGTTTGCTCTGGGGTTGTGGGTGACTTATCGGGTGGAATAAAAAAAACGCCCAGGCAACAGCAAACACATCTCTTTCGTGGTTGTGGGTGACTTATCGGGTGGATTGGTATTATGGAATAAAGGCCAGACGAGTAACTGCAGCTGTCATTAAGCCAATCGGACTGACTTTTTTGGGAAATAAGGCTAGACCGCCAGGGCGGATTCTTTAATGTTTGCCAATTGAATAATATAACAAAACAGGGTATTGCCTCCCGTTACGAACGGGAGGCTGAAAAGGGAAGTCCGGTGAAAATCCGGCGCGGTCCCGCCACTGTGATGGGGATTTGCCTTTGACAAAATGCCACTGTTCCAGCAAGTGTTGGGATGGGAAGGCGTAAGGCAGAAATGAACCAGAGCCAGGAGACCTGCCTTGTTTTGATCTTCAAACTTGCCTACGCGGATAGGAAGGATGTACCCCGCTTGCAGCAAGGCGGGGTTTTTTGATTAGCAATAGTGTTGTTGATCTGCTGTTAGTATCTCTAAAAAGGTGAGTCAGGCAAAGAAATGTGGTTGGTATGTAACCCATTTAGACGTTTCCGAATGGCTGTATTAATTATTAAGAAGGGGTATTCACAATTTGCATAGCAGTGAAGAGGCTGTGAGTTGCTAAAAGGAAAGGATGATCTAATGATGGGAGTGCTTCAAACCAAGGAATTGGCTGTGGGGTATGGCAGTAGAACGGTTGTTGACGGTGTTAACCTGGAAGCATTAAAAGGGCAGTTTATTTGCCTTCTAGGGCCAAATGGTTCCGGCAAATCTACCATTTTACGCTGTTTGGCCGGGCTGCTCTCTCCGCTAAAAGGATCAGTATATCTTAAAGGTGATGTTTTATACCGCCTGGAGCCGAAAGATTTATCCAGAATTATGGCTGTGGTTTTAACAGAACGCCTTTCTCCGGGTTTGGTTACAGTATTTGATATTGCCGCCATGGGCCGGTACCCTTACACAAACTTTTTCGGGCACTTTTCCGAGGAAGATACGCAGAAAACTTGGGAAGCCTTGCATCTTGTCAATGCACATGAATTAGCGGATAGATACTTCAGTGAACTAAGCGATGGAGAAAAACAAAAAGTGCTGCTTGCTCGGGCCCTGGTACAGGAGCCGGAAGTGATCGTTTTGGATGAACCGACAACTCATCTAGATGTGAAACACCGTGTGGAGGTCATGGAGATCTTACGGCAGCTCACCAAAGAAAAAGGCATTACCGTAATCCTCTCCTTACATGAAATTGATTTAGCTTTAAAAAGCTGCGAAACAGCGCTTCTGGTTAAAAACGGGAAAATACTTGCTTATGGACCCCCGGAAGCAATTCTGGATGAGGAAATGGTTGCCGATCTATATGATATTGAATCTGCACACTTCAGCCTCTCCCTGGGTGGTATGGAGTTGATCAACAGCGGGGGCCCACGGTCTATGTGCTGGGTGGTGCCGGCAGCGGTGCTCCTCTCTACCGTTTTCTGAATAAATGCGGATTTAGTATTATGACCGGTGTGCTTCATGAAAACGACATTGACTATCATGTAGGGAAAGCTTTAGGGGCACGGGTTATTGGAGAAAAGGCATTTGAAGAAATCAGTGATCAGTCCTTTAATAAGGCAGTTTTGTTAAGCCAACAGGTTCCCTACATTGTCGAATCCGGTTACCCTGTAGGTTAGCTTCTTTTAACAGGCGTAATGTGGATCTGACAAGGCATCTCCTTGCATACGATAAGGTTATCTATAGTTTGCGCAGCAGTGAAGAAGCAGGGATGTTATATGGGAAGGACAGTGCCAAAATGGTTTTTTGCCCTAATTACAGTAACCTGCTGAAAAAGCTTAAAAATATATCCCATGATGAAGCAGGCCATGATCAAACAATAGGAAAAACCATGAAAAGGGCAAATATGGTGGGATAGAAACAGATGAGCTGTTGAGGAGCATATTGAGAGATGAGGGATGGGTTTTGAAAAAATATACTATAGCTGCTATTGGTTTGGATGCCGAAGAATACGATTTAACCAAAGTAGATGAAAATAAGTTCATCTACCTTGAATTTTTCCCAAACACACTTTTAGATGCAGAAAAAGAAAGAAATAAAATACTGGAATTTGTTAAGCAAAAAGCTGATGCTGTAATTTTCAAGGAGCGCGCCCTGAAGGTAGAGCGGGAAAAATTCTATCAACAACTGAAAGATGAAACTGGGGCAATCCCCATCATACCCATCGGTACTGAAGTGATCGAAGCCGGCATCTACAATATTGAACTGACAAGTGTTCAGGAAATAAATCGCTACTTTTTTTATGGTGGGTTAAAAAATATCACCAATGCTTTGCTCTATATTGCAGCCAATGTATTGGGAATTGATGATCTTCCTTCAGCGGAAAAACCCGAGCCGGTAGCTTTTGAAGGGATTTTTCATCCTGATTCAGAAACGGTCTTTTCCTCCTGGGATGATTATTCAAATTGGTATCAAGGTCGTTCCAACTACGGCAGCGGTCAGTGGGTAGGGTTGCTGACGCATCGCAGCAACTGGGTTACAAACAACCTGGAAGTGGAAACAGCATTGATCAGAGAGTTGGAAAAGTTGGGCATCAGAGTAGTGCCGGTCTTTAGCTATGGTACAGCAGAACCGGAATTGAATACTAAAGATTTTGATGGTATTGTGGATGCTTATTTTTCCAGTGATGATCACAGATTAGTTATCGATGCCTTGATCAACCTCCAAGTATTTATCTTAAGAAGTGATACTTCAGGTCAAAACATATTTGAACAAGTGGTCAGCAAAATGAAGCAGTTAGATATTCCAGTATTTAAACCGATAGTCAGTTTCGGCAGCAAAGAAAGATGGGAAGAAAGCCAGCAGGGTCTGATGCTGGAAATACCGTGGTCTTTCACGGTACCTGAAGTTCAAGGCATGATTGAACCCTTGATCATTGGTTATAGAGATAAAGAGGGTAAGGCCTGCTTTCTTCCGGACAGAGTGATTAAATTTACGCGGAGGGTTGAGAAATGGCTTGCCTTAAGACGCACCCAGAACAAGGATAAAAGACTGGCAATTTTTCTGCATAATGCCCCTTGCTCAGGGGTGGAAGCCACGATCGGCATGGGAGCCGGCCTGGATGTTTTTACCACTGTTGTTAACATAATAAACGAATTGAAGAAGTCCGGCTGGGTGGTAGAAAACATCCCGGCGGAGGGCAGTGAACTGCATCAATTGATCATGGAGAGGAAGGCTTTTGCTGATTTTCGCTGGACTTCAGTTGAAGAGGTAGTTGACAGTGGCGGCTGTCTTTATCAGATGCCATTGGATGTCTACTACCCTTTCTATGAACAACTTGACCCCCAGTGCCAGGAAGATCTGGAGAAGACATGGGGCCCACCACCGGGAGAAGGCATGGTTTATCAGAAGCATTTAATCATCACTGGAATCAACTTCGGTAATGTAAGTGTGTTGGTTCAGCCTAAGCGAGGATGTTATGGGGCTAAATGTACCGGGGAAGTCTGTAAGATGCTGCAGGACACCCATTGTCCACCCCCACACCAGTACCTGGCCACTTACAGATATGTGGAAGAGGTCTTTAAAGCTCATGCCGTCTTACATGTAGGCACCCACGGCAATTTGGAGTTTTTACCGGGCAAATCAAATGCCCTCTCCAGAAGGTGCTACCCTGATCTGGTGCTTGGTGCTCTTCCGAATTTCTATGTATACAATGCCGGAGTTGGGACAGAAGGCATACTGGCCAAAAGAAGGACTAATGCTGTGATTGTGGACCACTTGCCACCCATATATGGGGTGCAAAACACAGGAGTGCTGCAGCTGGTTAATCTGATCGATAACTACCTTGAAGCGGTAAATTTCAAAAGTGATCAAGTTCATGCATTGGAAGCTTTAGTCCGGGAGCAACTCCCCCAGATACCTGGAGCACAGACGGTAGTTGATAGGTCAGAGACCTTTTTTAATGGGCTTATAGAGTTAAAAAACTCCCTGGTCCAGTCAGTTTGTAATCCCAAGTGTGAAAAGCTCCATGTTTTCGGAAGTGAAAAAACGGAGGAAGAGATTCTCTGGTATATCAAAGAAGTAGTGCAGTCTGATGTCAAATTAATGACGAGGTTAAGAGACAGGTGGCAGGAAGATTACGATTTACACCGGTTTTTGATTGAATTTATCATGCAGGTCATTTCTAATCAAGAACAAGATGCCCTAAGCATTATTCAAGAAATTGATCGACATGTTTTAGATGTTGAATTAAAAGAAATATTGATTGACTTGGCAGTAGAGGTTCGTGAAGTTTACAGTAAATTGGCGATGACACCGGTAGAAATGGATAACCTGCTTCATGCCCTTAATGGGGGGTACATCCTCCCAGGGCCATCTGGCATGCCTGATGATAACGGAAAAAATATCATCCCCACGGGTAGAAATCTTTATCTGATGGATATTGAAAAGGTACCGACAAAAGCTGCCTGGGAGGTAGGGTGTCAGGCTGCTGAAGAGCTTATAGATTTATATATGACAGAGGAATGCCACTACCCTGAAAAAATCGCGATGAATATGCTCTCTTTGGATATTTCCAGAACCAAGGGGGAGCAGCTTTCACAAGTCTTATATCTGATGGGCATCAAGCCGGTGTGGGATGGGAATGGCAAAGTAATTGGACTGGAGGTAATCTCTCTTGAAAAATTAAACAGGCCGAGAATTGATGTAACTATCAGGATTACAGGGGTGCTTCGGGATAGTTATCCGCAAGCGGTGGAACTGATTGACAGCGCAGTAAATATGGCAGCAGGTTTATCTGAGCCGAATGATTTGAACTTTATTAAAAAACACACCTGCCAATTGGCTGAAGTGCTCAAAGATGCAGGTAAGGGCAGCGAATTGCGGCGGCGTTCTACAATGCGTATTTTTGGTGACCGTCCAGGGACTTACGGTACTGGAGTGGATTTGGCATTGAAGGCCAGCGCTTGGAAGGATGAAACAGACTTAGCTAAGATTTTTGTTTATTTCTCCTCTTATGCCTATGGGAAATCATTACATGGCAATCCGGCCAAACGTGAATTCGTGGAAAATGTAAAGAATGCCCAAATTGCATATGATGTTTCGAATTCTAAAAGATACGATATCTTATCTTCCGGTTTTGGTGCCTCGGTGCAAGGGGGTTTTGGTTTAATCAGAAAGGTATTTAATGGTAAGGAATTAAAGCAATACCATGGTTCCAGAGAAAATCCTGAGCAGGTTAAAATCAGTCGTTTGGAAGATACACTGCAGGAAACACTTGATGAAAAGCTTTTGAATCCGCTCTGGATAGAGAGTGTGCAGGAAAAAGGTTACCATGGCGCTGCTGAACTGATGGAAAGGCTGCAGAATGTGTTTGACTGGCAGTGTTTAACCCAGGGCTTTGAAGATACTGCACTTGACCGGCTGGTGGATGAGTATGTCAATGACCCTGAAATGCGAAAGTGGTTTATTGAAAACAACCTTTTTGCTATCGAAGAAATAGCCAGGAGATTTTTAGAGCTTTATCAACGAGAGAAGTGGCAAGCGGATCCCGATGTCCTGGAAGAACTGAAGGGGAACTACCTGGAGTTGGAGGGAGAGTTAGAGGAACGGTTGGGTGATGTCAAGGGAGAGATTCAGGCAGGAAACATTGATGTGATCGGTGATGCAGATGTCAAGGAATGGCAGGATAAATTGCAAGAGGTAAGTGATTTGTTTGACGAATTGCAAAAACAGTGAAGTAGATAGCTTTCATTAATAAACAAAATATTATAGAGATTGGGCGCTGTCTCCCGTTAATCTAAGCGGGAGACATAGGGAAGTCCGGTGAAAATCCGGCGTGGTCCCGCCACTGTGATGGGGATTTATCTTACACGATGCCACTGGGGAAATCCGGGAAGGCGTAGGGTAAAAATGAACCCAAGCCAGGAAACCTGCCCTGTTTCTATGAACCAGACCTGCCCACGCGGATAGGAAGGTAGTTCTACCCCGTCCTGGCAGGCGGGGTTTTTTGTTTTTATATCATAAACCAGAGGGGAGAGCTTATGCAAAAAATGAAGGCTGATGGTGAAGTTAAAGTGGCTTTAATTCACGCTGCTATCGCCTGGAATGACAAGGAATATAACGTCAAAAAGCTGCTCTCTTTAAATGAAGAAGCAGCACGTAATGGGGCAAAAATCATTGTCAATCCCGAGCTGGCGGTTTCCGGTTACTCGTTTTCCAGTAAGTTTGAAATCGCTTCCCAGTTGGAAACCATTCCCGGCCCTGTTACAGATCAATTTTGTGAACTGGCCCAACGATATCAAGCTTATATTGCAATGGGAATGCCTGAATATGATCAAAAAACGGGTGTATCTTATAATGCCGCAGCTTTCATCGGTCCTGAAGGAAAAGTTTTAGGGCGCGCCCGGAAATTTGTTCCTGTCTTTAATGAAAACCTATGGTCAGCCAGAGGAAACTTACCCGTATTGGTTTGCGATACAGCATACGGAAAAGTAGGGGTGATCATCTGTGCCGATGTTTACTGGTATAAGCTCTCCCGGGTGGCTGCTTTGAAGGGAGCGGGGCTGTTGCTGGTTTTAACCACCTGGCCTCCCCTGTGCCATCCCCCGGAAAGACATTTGCGGGCGCGGGCGTTAGATAACGGGTTTTATCTCCTGGCATGCAACAGAACAGGAATAGACAAGAGCTTGGACTGCACCCAGGGACGGTCATTTGTGATCAGTTCCGACGGGTTAATCGAGGAAGAGATCCAGGCAGCAGATGACGCCATTTGCTATGGAGCTGTTCCTCTGCATAATGGTAAATTTGAGTCCACATCAATTCAGCAGCGGCTGGAGGCCAGGCGTCCAAAGTTCTATACAGATATCGCTTTGGATACATATACCTACTTTGATCCTGACGCCCTGCTGCAGCTTCCTGTACCAAAACCCTTTAATGCAGCTTCTCTTCAGTTTCGACCCTGTTCTTTACAGCCGGAAGAAAACCGGCAAAAAATGCTTTCTCTGCTTGATCAAGCAATGGAGATGGCAGAGGAGAGCAATCAGGAGTTAAAGCTCGTGGTGTTTCCAGAGCTTTCTACGACAGGTTTGCTCAGAGATCAGGATGAGGCTGCTCAAGTGGCTGAAGAAATTCCTGGTACCACTGTTGATCTATTAGTGCAAACAGCCAGGGAAAAGAAAGTGTATATAGTGTGGGGAATGGCAGAACGAGATGACAACTCATTTTATAACACTGCTGTTTTAATCGGCCCTGAAGGGGTACTGGGGAAATACCGCAAAATACACCTGACTGATCTAGACCAAAAATGGGCCAAGCCTGGAGAAAATGAATTTTTCAGCTGTGACCTGCCGTGTGCCAGAGTGGGACTGCTGTTTGGTCATGATTTGATGTTTCCGGAAAGTACTGAGTGTCTTGCTAAACGAGGTGTGGATCTGCTCTGTGTTCCGGCCTTCTGGACAGATAAAGAAAGTCAGTTTCTTGGGGATACCAGATCAGCAGAACAGCAGCTGCACCTTGTCATAACAAATCAATGGGGAGAGGATGGTGGTTATGGTGCTGTAGGTGGAAGTGCCATCTATAGTTACAGTCAGTCGCCGGAAAAAAGGCGGACATTAATTGCCGGTGATGAGGGGGATGAGATCAAGATATTGCTTTTAGATCCGCTGGAAACCAGGAAAAAGAAGTTTTTGGAATGGGTAGATTACGAAGTTTGTTGAACAAAAATAACTAATTGTGGGAGGTTTGATTCTGGATGTTCAATAAACAAAATAAGGCTTTCCTGATCATCGCTTTAATGCTGTCCCTGGTTTTACTTGCTGGCTGCAGCCAGGGGAAAACGGAAACAAAAACAGGTTCTGTTGATTTGAAATATGCTACAAAGTTTAAGATCGAAAATTTGGCTGATAACTGCAAAAAGGTTACCGATGGTAAAGGCAGAGAACTGCTTTTGGTTCCCCGTGGTCAAGAAGCACCTTCTGAGTACAAAGATCTGCCAGTAATTAATACACCTGTAGAGCGGGTAGTGGTGCTTTCCACAACCGATGCATCCCTCTTGAGGCCACTGGATGAATTAGGGAGCATCATTGGCACAAACACAGAAAAGGAAACATGGCAAATTGATGAGGTTAAAAAGGGGTTGGAGAGCGGAAAAATAGAGCTGGTTGGTTCCGGTTCCGGTCCTTTGGATTATGAAAAGATTTTAGCCTTAAAACCGGATCTTGTTTTTCTCAGTATAGGAGGCCCAATAACTGACGAGGCATTTCAGAAACTAGAGGAGCTAAAGATTCCAATGGTCGTAGATAACCATTGGTTGGAAGATCATCCCCTGGGAAGAATGGAGGCTGTGAAATTACTTGCTGCTTTTTATGATAAAGGGGAAAAAGCAGACAAAGTTTTTGATAATGCTGTGAAAAAGACAGAAGAAATTGCGAAAAAAGTAGCAGACGCAAAGCCGCAGCCGAAGGTTTTGTGGGGTCTTGTGTACCAGGGAAAAGTATATGTACCAGATGCTGATAGCTATGTGGCCAAAATGATTGAGATGGCCGGGGGTGATTATCTCTTCAAAGACAAAAAAGGAGAAGGTGCAATCACCCTTGAGGAGTTTTACGCACGGGGAAAAGATGCAGATGTTTTTATATATGACACACGCACCGGGATCACTTCCATCACAAAGATTACCGAACAGGGGAAGGTTTTGGCAGATCTAAAAACGATCAAGGAAGGGAATGTCTGGACCTTCCAACCCTGGTATTGGCAATCACTGGATAAAACTGATGAAATGATTGCGGATTTGGGTGCCATTTTCCACCCCGATATTTTTCCAGATACTGAACTGAAGCAGTTTTTGAAGGTTCCTAACTGATTAAAGAAGATGAAATAGATGAAAAATCTGCCGGGACATGATTATCAAATCATGTCCCGGTATGAGGTGAAAAAATGAATTCTCATGACAGCAAAATTAACACAGTACCTTTTTTATTTGTACTATTTGGAGTACTACTCATTTTATTCCTGATCTTAAACATCACCCTCGGTTCGGTCAAAATTCCTTTGGGAGAGATTTGGGAATCATTTATGCAGAGGGGAGATCCGGTTTTTCAAACCGTTATCATGCAAATTCGTTTCCCCCGTGCACTGGCCGCTGTTTTTGGGGGAGCAGCATTGGCTGTCAGTGGACTGCTGCTGCAGATTTTTTTCCGCAACCCCATTGCTGATCCATATGTCTTGGGGGTTTCCTCTGGGGCTACCCTGTTTGTTGCCATTGTGACGTTGACGGGATGTGCTATAGGAATAGATTCGGTTTCTCCTTTTTTATTAAGCTCTGCAGCCCTTGTCGGTGCCCTGGGGGTTGTTACCCTGGTTGTTTTCTTGGCTAACAAAGTAAAGAATGTGGTTACTTTGCTGGTGGTAGGATTGATGATCGGTTTCATGTGCAGTGCGGGAACCAGCTTTTTAATAGCATTTGCCGAGAAGGAACAGGTTCACAGTTTTGTGCTTTGGACTTTAGGCAGTTTCTCAGGCTTCTGCTGGGACCAGGTAGTGATCTTGGCGATAGGAGGGGGAGTTTTTCTTGCTGCATCCTATCTTTTGTGTAAACCACTCAACGCTTTGCTGTTGGGAGAGGATTATGCCCGAAGTATGGGGGTTAACATCAAGACACTAAGGTTTGTTATTGTTATGATCTCCAGTGTCCTCACTGCTTTAGTAACAGCTTTTGCAGGGCCGGTGGCCTTTATCGGTCTCGCTGGGCCTCACTTAGCGCGGCTGACACTTGGTACCTCTGACAACAAGGTTCTGATCCCGGCTGCTATTTTAATAGGGGCACTGGTCACTACTTTGTGTGACCTGGTGGCCAGGCTTGCTTTTTCTCCTGTGGAACTGCCGATCAGCGCTGTTACCTCTTTATTTGGTGCACCAATTGTCATATTCTTGCTCCTGAAAAGGAAGACGAGCCTATGAGTGTGATGCAAAGAAGGAATTGGCTGTGGACTATGAAAGCAGTAAGCTAGCAAGATTAAAACTCGCATGTAACGATATAATGTTCCTCAGTTTTAGTTAGATATAAGCTATGGGCTGTGAACGCAGGATAGCGATCTGATGGAACATCGAAAGCTGGCAAGATTAAATTCATATGTTAGGTTGGATGTTGCTCAGTTATTGGAGATAGAAGCTGATGAGGAGGATAAAAATGGGACGCATAGTATTTTTGACTAATCTGGAACGCCAGAAAGTTATGATGGAGCGGGCACGAGAGAATTTGCTCCAGGAGAACAGACTTAAGCCTGAAGGACGGACGGTTTTATTGCATGACGCCGTCCCCTGGGGTGAGGAATGGGAAAAGACCTTTGCAGCAAGTGATATCGTTTTTTTCACATATATGGGCAGCGGCCTTGATACGGATTTTCTCAAAAAAGCGGCTGAGTTTTTACGCAAGCATAAAATTACGCATGTTATGTTGATCACTGATCCCGGTGTAGATGATTTGCGCTGTGGGATCACGCCGGAAGACCAGGAGACACTGCAAAAATATCTGTCCTATGGTGGCCTTGAAAACTACCACAATCTTTGGTTGTGGTTGAGCAGCAGATTTTGCTGGGAGACTTGTGATTATCAGCTGCCCCAACCCTTGTTGTGGAACGGCATCTACCATCCCAAAGCTGAGCAGCCATTTACAGATATCACAGAATATCGCCGTTTGTTTTGCCGGCCGAACCGGCCTACAGTAGGTATTGTATTTTATCGTGACGAGTGGTTGTGGGGTGACCTGGCATATCAGACCGCTTTGGTGGAGGAAATCGAAGAGCAGGGCATGAACGCTGTTGCGGTATTCACCCATGGTGCTGCAGATCCGGAATTGAAAGCGCCGGGTTTGGCTGAAGCGATGGATGCTTATTTTTATGATGAGGGTAAGGCAACCATTGATGTATTGATCAACACTATAAAATTTTCCCTTACTTGTACAAGGGCGATTGACCTAAAATCCCTGGAGCAGTTAAATGTTCCGGTACTGCAAGTGTATACACTGCTGCGTCCGCGGGAGGAATGGAAAAACTGCCTCGAAGGCATGATGGCGATGGAGATCGCTGTCAGTGTAACCATGCCGGAGTTTGACGGCATTATTCACTCTACACCTGTGGCTGGCAGAGAATATCAGCCTGACGGAAATGCAGTCTATTTGCCGCTTGCGGAACGCATCAATATGGTGGCGCGTAAAGCCAAAAAGTGGGCCAAATTGCGGTATATTGCGAACAGTGAGAAAAAGATCGGCATCATCTTTCATAATTATCCTCCCACCAATGCGAATATTGGCGGTGCAGCAGGATTAGATTCGATTGAGAGTATCCGCCTTTTGCTGGCTGAGATGATGGAAAGAGGCTACCAGGTAGACCGCATTCCTGATGACAGTCAGTCATTTATAAATGAACTGGTGGAGCATGCCACCAATGACCGGACTTATATTACAGATAAGCAGATTCAAGAAGCTGAAAAATTGAGCGAGCAGCAGTACAGGCAGTTCTTTGATTCTTTAGCTGAGGAAACCCAGGCTCATCTGGTGCGTGACTGGGGTTCACCCCCTGGTGATGTATTCCAATATGATGGGAAGCTTCTGGTACCAGGCATGCTGAACGGCAATGTCTTTATCACAGTTCAGCCGCCGCGCGGTTTTGGTGAAGATCCGTCAAAAATTTATCATTCACCTGACTGTGCCCCGACACATCATTATCTTGCCTATTATCACTGGCTGCGTGATATTTGGCAGGCAGATGCCGTCGTTCATGTCGGTACACATGGTTCCTTGGAATGGTTGCCTGGAAAAAGTGCGGCACTGTCGAATCAATGCTATCCTGATCTGTCAATTGGGGACTTGCCGAATATATACCCGTATTGGATCACCGTTATTGGCGAAGGCATCCAGGCCAAACGGCGCGGCGCTGCTTGCCTGATCGGCTATCTCTCTCCCCCGATGAGTAATGCGGGTACCTATGATGAACTGGCTGAACTGGAAAAACTGCTGGACGAATATGTTCATTTTAAACAGAACCAGCCCGATAATGTGGAGGTGATGGTCAAGCTGATCCGGGAGAAGGCGAAGGAGGCCAATTTAGAGGAAGATATCCCTGAACAACCTGATCAGCCCTTTGAAGATTATATCCAGCGCCTGCATGCCTATATTACTGATATCAAGAATATGCAGATCCGGGTGGGGCTCCATTTTCTGGGCTGTCCGCCGCAGGATGAAAGTTTGGTGGAGTACCTGTTGGCGCTGACACGTATGGACAGTGAGGAAATACCTTCCTTGACCCAGACACTGGCCGCTATGTACGGATTTGATTATTATGAACTGCTGGATCAAAGTGGTAAGATGCTGCCCGATGGCAGCAAGACCTATGGAGCTGTGATCGACGAAATTCGTGAGCGCAGCCGCGAAATCATTCTCTTGTTGGCCGAACACAACTTCTCTGTGGATCAGGTGGAAGGTGTCTTGGATTTACCGTGGACCGCTAATTTGAATCAAACCTTGTGCCAACAGCTGTTGTGCGTAGCCCGCTATATGTGCCAAACGTTAGTTCCAAACCTGGAAAAAACAAGGCAAGAAATCACTAATTTACTGGCAGCTCTGGAAGGATGCTATGTGGAACCAGGGCCGGGAGGTGCTCCTACCTGCGGTATGCTGGATGTCTTACCGACAGGGCGGAATTTCTACGGCATCGATCCCCGTACCATGCCCACACCTCCGGCATGGGAAATTGGCAAGACAATGGGAGATCATATCATTGAAAGATATATGGCTGAAGAAGGATGCTACCCTGAAAACGTCGGTATCGTGGTCTGGGCTACCAGCAATGAGCGCAGCCACGGCCAGTGCATAGCTGAATTTTTATATCTATTGGGAGTGCGTCCTGTATGGCAGAGAGGCAGCCAGCGGGTGGTGGACTTAGAGGTTATTCCCATTGAAGAGCTGAAGCGTCCCCGCATTGATGTGACGGCCCGGATCAGTGGACTATTTCGCGACAGCATGCCGATGGCCATCGAATGGATGGACAAGGCAGTCGAACTGGTGGCCAATTTGGATGAAAGTCCGGAGATCAACTATGTGCGCAAACATATGCAGGAAGATGTGCAGAAGATGGAGCAGGAGGGGATGGAGAGCGAGCAGGCCTGGGAACAGGCGAGATATCGTATTTTCGGTGATCCTCCTGGGACCTATGGTGCAGGTATAGGCGATGTATTGGATGCTAAAAACTGGGAGAACATTGATGATCTGGCCAGGGTTTATGTGCGTTGGGGTGGCCATGCCTATGGCGCAAAAGCCAAGGGGGCCTTCTTGCCTGAGTTATTCAGCCGCCGCATGGCTAGTCTTGACGTGACCATTCAAAATCAAGACAACCGTGAAATCAGCATTTTAAACTCGGACGACTATAACGCTTATCATGGCGGCATGATTGCCGCAGTTCGCAGTTTGAAAGGTGAGGCACCGCGCTCGTTCTGCGGTGACAGTTCAGACAGACAAAAAGTAATTACACGCAGTCTGCAGGACGAAATCAAACGCATTTTCCGCGGCGAAGCCATCAACCCCAAGTTTATCGAAGGGATGAAAGAGCACGGGTACAGGGGAGCGGCTGATTTGGCCTGTTATGTGGCGCATAGTTATCAATGGGATGCCACCAGTGATGTGATGGAAGATTGGATGTACGAGAAGTATGCAGAAAAATATGCCTTCGATCAAGAGATGCAGGAATGGATGAAGGAAGTGAACCCCTGGGCGCTGCAGCGGATTGTGGAAAACTTGCTGGAGGCAATACAGCGTGGTTTGTGGGAAGCTGATGAGCAAACCAAACAGGAATTACAAAACCTCTACCTGGATATTGAAGGGGAACTGGAAGACCGCTGTGATATTTGACAAGCCGTTGAAGATGCTGGTGCTGAGTCTGACGGGGCGGTGCAACTTTGCCTGTAAGTATTGTTATGCCGAGGCACATCCCCAGGATATGATGAGCCTGGATACCGCTGTTCAGGCGGTTGATCTGGCGGCAGCCAGCGGTGAGCCCTTTATTCTCCAATTCAGCGGTGGAGAGCCTTTAATGGCTTATGACTTAATGCAGAAGATTATCCACTATGTGCGTCAGCGAGGGATTCGTGCGATTATGCAGGTACAGACAAATGCTTCGCTCTTAAGCAGGGAGAGGGTGTCCTATTTACGCAAAGCAAAGGTGGGCATTGGCATCAGTCTGGATGGCAGACCGAAAATAAATGATCAACTGCGCTGTCTACCCAATGGGAAAGGGACCAGCTGTCAGATAGTGCGCGGTGCCGGATATCTGGCCGCACTGGGGGTGGAGATTGGCATAACCTGTGTCATTGCCAATGAGAATGTCAACCATCTGGCAGGCATAGTAGAGATGGCCCATTATCTGGGGAATGTGCGGCGCATTGGCTTTGATCTGCTGCGCGGCCAGGGACGTGGGGAAATGATGCCTCCGCCCCCGGCGGAGGCAGTTGCAGTAGGACTGTTGGAAGCCTTTCAGACAGCAGAGAAACTGGCCAGGTTTACCGGACGAACTATGCTTATTTCACAGTTGGAACGGGTGGAAAAACTGGCGTGTGGAAGAGTGAGCAAAGGTTTCGGCCACTGCCATGCCATGAACGGAGAGGCGGCTTTTGTAGATGCCAGGGGGAGAATATATGCCTGTTCATCATTGGTTGGAGACGAGGACTTCCGGCTGGGAGATGTGTCAGAGGGTATCGATAAAGCCAGGCAGCAGGCTGTTATGGAGCTGATCCAAAACAGCATGGCGTTTTGCCTGGAATGCCCTGATTTTACCTTATGCGGTGGCGGTTGTTTTTCCCGCTGGTACGGTTCCGGCTGTATCGACAAGGCATATGAGGCGGAATGTGCACTGAAAAAAGTGTGTATCCAGTGGTATCAACAACACAGGGAAACATCAATATGAGAAATGATAATTAACATAATATGGGAGAGGAGAGAAGAAGATGCTGCTCTGCACATTATCAACCGGTGATGCAGTACATAGGTATGATAAAAGAATCGTGATGAGGTTTGAAGAGCCGCGCAAGGTGCTCAGTACTTCAATACTCAACGGGGGCTACCGCGAAGACATGAAAGCAGTCTTCAATCATGACGTCAATACCGGCAATAATACGGAGTGTACTTTGCGTGCTCCCACTTTTGAAGAGCATATGCGGTTGGATGCACAGGATCTGGGTTTTGATCCGGCGACAGTTACCGGCATGGGGACAGCAGCACAGATGGAAAACGTGGCGATCAATATCTGTAAATATGAAAACCTGATGGTAACGGCGATCGTGACCGGTGGCATAGAAGTCAATGGCGGCCGTGTAGGGGATCCCACAGAACATTTTCTTGCTGTCGATAAAAAGATACTGCCTAAGCCGGGGACGATCAATATCATGCTGGTGATCGACGCTGATCTGCCGCCCGGGGTTATGGCTAGAGCCTTGGTGACCTGTACAGAAGCAAAAACAGCGGCAATTCAGGAACTGATGGCCGGCAGCAATTATTCGAATGGCTTGGCGACAGGATCCGGGACCGATCAGACCATTGTCATCGCCAATCCCTCTTCAGAATTGTATTTTGAGGGGGCGGGTAAACACTCCAAATTGGGTGAATTGATTGGCCGTGCTGTTAAACCGGCTGTCAAAGAGGCCTTATTCAGACAGACAGGTTTATCGCCTCAGATGCAGCACAGCGTCTTGCGACGCCTGAAGCGCTTTGGCGTCAATGAAGATACACTGTGGCAGGAGTATTTGGCTGGTAATGGTGCTCATGGTAGTAATGATGTCAAATCACAGTTTATGGAGCGTTTGTCTCAGTTAGACAGAGATCAGCAGTTGGTGACATATACATCCTTGTACGTTCATCTGCTGGATCAGTTTCTATGGGAGCTGTTATCCGGAGAAGAAACCGAACAGGCTGGTAATGAATTGTTGGCCTTGGTTGCCGGCAAGTTTGGCGTTCCACCGACGGTAATTGGCGGATCGAAGCTTGAGGACTATCTTCAGGCATGGGCAGAAATGGTTGTTCAGATTGTAACAGAGAAATTGGAGTGTTGAACCCACTGCAAAAAGTTATTTTCGTTTTTGGTGCCATTATAATAACAACCATCCGCAGTGGTAAACAAAAAACAGTTGGCTCGCAGTGGAATTATTGTTAAACAGCTGAAATATGAAACATGTTTTCTCAGGGGAGATCTATGACTAAAGAGATTAAACTTCTTATTTTGCTGGTTACTGACGACTGTAATCTGCGCTGCAGATACTGTTATGCCAGGGGTGGAGAGAAAAAGGAATATATGTCCTGGGAAACAGCCGGAAAAGCAGTGGATTATGTTGCTGCCAGAAGTAGATCTTTTAAAATACAGTTTTCCGGTGGGGAACCTTTATTAAACTTTCCCCTGGTCAAAAGGGTCATTGAATATGTAAAAATGCGGTGGGGTTCTGCCACCTTCCAATTGCAGACTAATGGAACATTAATTGACCGTGCTGTCGCTCAAGAATTAAAGAATCTTAGAGTACGCCCAGGTGTGAGTCTTGACGGGCCATTAGATTTAAATGATCATTTGAGGCCTTTTGTGGGTGGTGAAGGTTCTACCTCGGCTGTGATGCGAGGTCTGCAGTTCCTGGCTGCAGAGGGAATCAGGGTAGGTTTAACGACAGTTCTGACCGCCGAAAGTGCCCGGACACTGTCACAACTGGTGGATTGGGCTGCTTATGCGGGTAATGTTTACGGGATTTCTCTGGATCTTTTCCGTCCTCTGGGCAGGGGGGTAAAAACTGATCTATCTGTACCCGATCTGAATTTGCTTGAAAGTCAGGTTAGAGCAGCATTACGCAGGGCAGATCAGCTGGTACGGTTAGGGGGACCTCGCGTCAGGTTTCGTGAGCTGGAAAGACTGCGCTATCAAATCACACAGGGAGTGGTCCGAGAAGAATACTGCTACGCCACTACAGGTCAGTGTATGGCGGCAGTGCCTGATGGAGGTATTTATCCCTGTGCGTCCCTGATACTCCCGCATTTCTATCTTGGTAATATTAATGACCAAGACTTTTCTCTGGCAGAGGCTGTTGCTGGGAAGGAATGGATCGGCCGCAAAGCAGAGATGATGACAGGATGCAGGGACTGCCCAGATAGGCTTTTTTGCGGCGGTGGCTGCCTTGCCCGTTCTTATGCTTACACCGGCCGGGTGGACAAACCCTATAAAGGTGACTGCAAATTGAAAAAAACATTTCTGGATTGGGTGAGACAGGATGAGGGTGTATGTTAATTCATCACCTGAACTGATTACATGAAAGTTCGAGCCGGCAACTTGTTAAATCAAGGAGTTAGTGTGTGCAGTGAGTTAGGGTGAAAACATTTTTTGGATGGCGTTTTCAAGTTTGATCATATTAATGACACCAGTTATATTTTATGCCAAATATCTTTTATTTGTTGCAGGAATTTAGATACTGGTAAAGAAATTATAATATACAAGTTAATATTATACAGCTCAGGTTCCTTTGCTAGCGCAAAGGAAAAGAGGGAACCAGGTGAAAATCCTGGACGGTCCGGCCACTGTAAGTGGGAGCTACCTGCAAGGTACGCCACTGGAGAATATCCGGGAAGGCAGCAGGTAAAGCGCTAAACCACAAGTCAGGAGACCTGCCTGTGCTTGAAGGCAGTTTATACCTTCCCATGGAGAGGGTTGCGCCAGGGCATTTTTTATGCCGGGTAATAATTCTAGATTACCTCCAGTCTCTCCTGGGACTGGAGGTTTTTTATGCAGATTATTAGGTGAGGTTGTAAATGAGGTGAAGTAGACGTGTCATCCTGACTGGAGGTTAACAAAGAGTTTGGGGTGGGCTGATGGCGGGAAAAACGGTTTGATTACCAGGTTAAACAGTGAGTTATGCCAGGAATGCCGGTCGACCTGGTTGAGAGGCCATATTTGAACTAATAAGCTTGGAATTGAGAGACTGTATCGATGAGGGGTGGTGATATACATAAATGATCATCATGTTTTATACAGCATAAATGAAGAATAAAACCAAATACTGCCTGGTGGCAAATAGGGAGGAGAGGCAGATTGAAATTAAAGATTAATGAATGTTCCTTTAGCTACAACATCCAGTTGGTATTAGACCATATAAGCATGCAGATCAGCGAAGGAGAAGTAGTGAGTATTATCGGACCCAACGGTTCCGGTAAGAGTACTCTTCTACGCTGTATCTGCAGGGTATTACAGCCCAGAGGGGGTGTTGTTTATTTAAACAATCAAGATGTTGCCCACCTCAAACCACGTGAACTTGCCCGGCTTTTGGGATATGTGCCCCAGAGCGGGGCAGAGGTATTTCCTTTGACTGTGTATGAGGCGGTTCTTCTAGGGAGGAAACCCTATTTAAGCTGGGGGGTGGGGCCTAAAGACAGGGAAATTGTTGACAGGATTTTGCGCTTTATGAAGATCGAGGAGTTTGCACTGAAATATATATCAATGAAATGAGTGGTGGAGAAAAACAGAGGGTATTAATCGCCCGTGCTCTCGCCCAGGAACCGGAGGTGCTTTTGTTGGATGAGCCAACATCCAATCTGGACATCAAGCACCAGTTAGAGGTGCTTGGTTTGATGCAGAAGTTTGCTCATGACGGTGGGATGACCGTGATTATGGTGCTGCATGACTTAAATCTGGCCTCCCGTTTTTCGGATAAATTAGTTCTCATCAATGAAGGAAAAGTATTTGCATCCGGCCCGCCGGCTGCAGTACTCAATCCGGCCAATATCCGTGCTGTTTATGATGTGGAGGCCGATGTTGATCAAAACGGTTTGGGCATCCAGGTGCTTCCTCTTCGTTCTATAAACGAGGATGAGGAAGACATAACCTCACTTTTTGGAGAGCTACCGGTAGAAGAAAGACAATCCAGGGCAGTAAGATGATCACCGATGTAAATACAGGTTGTAATTGAATTTTTAGAAGTAGTTGTGTTTCAAAACAAATAAAAAGGATAATTCCAAGGAGGTTGTGCAAATGAAGAACAAAATTTTAGTAGGTTTAGTGATAATTCTGGCATTCAGCTTGTTTGTTTGTGGATGTGGATCGAGAAAGGGTCCCGACAGTTCTTCACAACAACAAAAAACACCGGTCACCATTACTGATGGGAAAGGCAATCAAGTGGAAATAGTTTGCCCTGTAGACAAGGTTATATCCATTACATCCGGAGCGTCAGAGGTAATTTGTGCCCTGGGCGCTGAAGATAAAATTATTTGCAGGGACGCTAAGTCATTGTTCCCTGCTACATTAGCGAAAATTCCGGAAGTGGCAGAATCATCATATAAACCAAACCTGGAGTTGATAATTGAGAACAATCCCGATGTAGTGGTGGCTGACAGCATGTTTAAGGATGATATGAGAGAAAAACTGGAGGCAGCCGGTATTCCGGTATTAATATATGTAACTTCCGAGGTAGAAACTTTACCGGAAATGATCGAAGATTTAGGAACGGTTTTAGGTAAAAAAGAGCGGGCTCAGGAGTTGATTGATTTCTCCAATAAGTATCACGATCTCATCAAGGAGCGGACAGCAAAACTCACAGAGAAAGAGAAGCCGCAAGTGTACTATGAATGGAATAAACCTTACTACAGCACTAATGCCAGTGGTCCTGCCCATCATCGAATTGAACTGGCAGGGGGTATTAATATTGCAGCCAATGAGCCGGTGAGAAGCCCCACTCTTACTCCGGAGTGGTTGGCAGAGAAGAATCCGGAGCTCATTGTGCGCATGAGCAGCAGGGAAGATTCCCTGGAGCAAATAAAAGAATTGCGTCAGGAAGTGATGAACCGGCCAGGATTGAGTAAAACCACAGCAGTGCAAACAGATAAAGTTTATCTCATGAAATGGGATATTAGTTCAGGTTTACGTTCTGTTATTGGTTCTCTTTACTTTGCCAAGTGGTTTCATCCTGAACTTTTTGCAGATATAGATCCGGAAGCAATACACAGAGAATTATTGAAAAAGTTTTACAATTTGGAACTGGAAGACACTTATGTTTACCCTGAAAAATAGAAGTTAGATGCCGGAAATGATATGCATTAAAGTATTTTTGTGAGGGAGCGCGTTATGAAAGCAGTTGATGTATCGCAGAATGCTGTGCATTCTCCTGATGACCTATACTCACAGTTAACAGCCACAAAAAAATATCTTGTTATTGGTTTGTTGTTGGTTTTGTTCCTCGGAATTTTGGCAGCGATTATTATTGGTAGTGCCAGCGTTGGCCCTAAGGAGGTTTTCCAGGTTATCCTCAGCAGAATTATACCTTCTTATTCCGGAGAGTATTCTGCACTTGCTGAAACGATAATCCTTGATTTGCGCCTGCCCAGAGTTTTTTTGGCGGTTCTGGCTGGATTCTGCCTGGCAGGCTCCGGGGCAGTTATGCAGGGGGTTCTGCGAAACCCCCTTGCTGACCCCTATATTCTGGGCATTTCGGCGGGGGCTTCCTTTGGCGCTGCTCTGGCTGTTGTTTTTGGGGCGAATATCCTGCAAGGTTTGGGGATCTCCAGTATTTACATGATGATCACCAATGCCTTTATTTTTGGGCTGCTGACAATGTTAATGATCTACGGGATTGCCAGTTTGAAAGGGGCCGCTCCGGAAACATTGATTCTGGCTGGGGTAGCCCTTGGCTATCTTTTTTCTGCAGGTGTTTCTCTGCTCAAATATGTTTCTTCCCATGAGCAACTGCGTGAGTTGACAGTTTGGTTGATGGGAGGCCTGTGGGGAGCTAAATGGGAAGCAGTGTTGATACTTTTACCCATTACTGTAGGATGCCTGATCTTTCTCTTGCGTTATGCCTGGGATCTCAATGCCCTGAGCGCCGGTGAGGAGGTGGCAGCCAATCTGGGTGTCAATGTAAAAATACTAAGGAGAAATTGTGCCATTTTTGCTTCGTTGCTGGCCAGTGCCACTGTAGCTTTTACAGGGATCATCGGTTTTATCGGTCTGGTTTCACCGCATGTCTGCCGGTTTATCATCGGCAATGACAACCGCTTCTTGATTCCCTGCTCCTGCTTGATGGGTGCTCTGCTACTATTAGCGGCGGATACGCTTTCCCGGACAATGGTCAGTCCTACGGAAATACCGGTGGGCATTATTACTTCATTGATCGGTGTACCCTTCTTTCTTTACCTGTTGTTTAAGCAGAGCAGGCGTTGGTGGGGGTAGGTATGTTTGAAAGTGCGACGATTACTTGTTTTAAGAGATAGAGGAGGGTTTTAAGGTGTTAAAAGCAGTATTTTTCACAGCAGTGGAGAATGACCTGATTCCCTTGACTACGGCGCTAAAAAGAATCAGAAGCGAAAAGGGACAAGTAATAGATGTTCAGGCCCGCACACGCAGAGATCTGGGCGAAGGCATCCAGTTTGTGCAGTTTAAGGAATTGGCAAAAGAGGCGGATGTGGCAATTTTTCACCTGCACGGGGGTGAGGAGAGTTGTCCCGGTTTTGCAAAGCTCATGGAATACCTGCAGGGAGATGTGAAGGTGCATATCCAGCCGAGCTCTGCTGAAGATATCCCCACTGTGAAAAAATATACAAGTGTTTCACAGGTGATACAGCAGCAGGCAACTGCTTATATGCAGAACGGCGGAATAGATAACTATTATAACCTCTTGCTCTTTCTGGCCAACGAGCTGACCGGGACAGATTTTCCGGTCAAGGAGCCACAAGCCCTCCCCTGGGAAGGCATTTATCATCCTGATTTTGTTGGTGTGCCATCTCTTGATGAATATCTGGAGAAAAAATATAATCCTGGCAGATTAACTGTAGGCCTTTGGTTTCATAGAAATTATTGGGTTAATGGCAATACGGCTTTTGTAGATGCATTAATCAGAGAAGTAGAATCAAAAAATGCCAATGTCATTCCGGTTTTTATGCAGTCTGCCAAGGATGTGAATTTAGGAAATCAGGGTGCTGACGGGGTTGTGGAAAATTTCTTTTTGCGGGAGGGGCGGCCATTAGTTGATGTTTTAATTAATCTGCTTATGTTTTCTATTACCATGAGAGTAGATCGCTCAGAGATTGTATCAAGGGAAAGCAAGGGTATCATGGAGAAATTAGGGGTTCCGTTCATCCAGGGAATCACGACGCTGAATACCAGGGAGGAATGGGAAAATAACCTTCAAGGACTGAACCCCATGGATGTATCGATCAGTGTGGCCATGCCTGAGTTTGATGGCGCCTTGATTACAGTTCCTGTGTCGGCCAGGGAAATTACTGAATTTGACGCTGTGACAGGAGCAAACATCACAAAGTTTATACCTATCCCTGAAAGGGTGGCTAAACTTGTGCGACTCAGCATGCGCTGGGGGCGATTAAGACACCTGCCCAATGAAGAAAAAAAGATCGCTATTATTTTTCATAATTACCCCCCGCGCAATGATAATATCGGGAGCGCTTTTGGTCTGGATTCACCGGCTTCGGTATGGAACATCCTGAATAATTTACAGGAAGCAGGCTACAAGCTGGATTACCTGCCGGAGGATGGGCAGGTATTGATAGAGGATATTTTAGACAGGGTTACCAATGACAGGCGGTGGGCCAGCGCCCAGGAATTAATGCAGCGAGCTGTAGACAGCGTTTCTCCTGAGCAGTACTGCGGTTGGTTCCAGGATCTGCCTGAAGAAGTAAGGGATAAAATGACTGAGTGGCTGGGGGCCAACCCCGGGGGAAGTGTTCTGGCTAACTGGGGAACAAACTTGCTTATTCCAGGACA
>NZ_CDRZ01000169.1 GCF_000946815.1 Syntrophaceticus schinkii
AATAAAAAAAGCCCCACACAAGACTGTCTATGGATTGACGGCACCGCTTCGAAGAGAATGATGCTGGAAGCTTCACCAACATCTTCTTAAAAAACAAAGGAGCGGAGAAAAGATGGATTTCGAAATGCAAGAACAGATAGCGGCCTTTCGCTATGGGCTGATTGCACCGATCGTCAGCCGCCAGAGCCCCATGCTGCCAGGTGAGTTAAAGCACTTACTGGAGGAGATTGCATCCCGTACATACACAATCCCCGGCAGCCATAGAACAACTGTCAGTACCCGTACCCTGGAGCGCTACATAGCAAACTACAGAAGAGCAGGTTGGGAGGGCCTGAAACCAAAGCCGCGTCCTGCAACCAACAGAACAAGCATCCCCCTTTCGGTTCTGCAGGCAGCAATCGATCTTCGCAAAGAGCGTCCGGAGCGCAGTGTGGAGCAGATTATCTTTTTATTAGAGCAGGGTAGCATTACTGCACCGGGATCTATTGCCCCAAGCACCCTCGCACGTCACCTGAGAAAGGCGGGTGTAAGCAGGCAGGAACTGCTGCACAATGCTACACCACAAAAAGGGCGCCGGCGTTTTGAAGCATCAGATGTTCATGAAATCTGGCAGTCCGACTTTCAGCACACTCTGTACCTGCCCGACCCCACTCATCCCGGAAAGCGCAAGAAAGCCATTTTGTTTGCCATTATGGACGACTATTCCCGGTTGATTGTGCATGCTGAATTTTATTGGGATGAAAAACTCCCTCGACTGGAAGACTCTTTAAAAAAGGCTATTTTACGCTACGGAATTCCAGAACAGTTTTATTGTGATAATGGAGCAGCATTCTCATCTCATCACCTGCTGCGGATCTGCGGCAAGCTGGGCATTCGCCTTTCGCACAGTAGAGCGTTCCGTCCCCAGGGCCGCGGCAAAATTGAGCGTTTTTTCAGGTTTATCGATACCAGCTTTAAACCCGAAGCATACAACCTGATTGAAAGGGGAGATATCCAGGGCCTGGCTCAACTAAACAATGCTTTAACAGCATGGCTGGATGGTTACTACCATATCCGCAAGCATGGTGGCACAGGTCAGACTCCGCTTGCCAGGGCAACTGCAAGCAAACGCACAATGAAAAGAGTTCCCATCAGTGAACTGACAGATATCTTCCTCTGGGAAGAAAATCGCAAAGTTGATAAAACCGGCTGTGTGCATGTCTTCGGCAATATCTATGAGGTACCCTGTGAGCTTTCGGGGGAAAAGGTAAAGCTGCGCTTTGACCCCTTTGATCTGTCTGTAATCCAGGTGTGGTTTGATGGTAAGCGTTTTCCCGATGCCATACCCCTGGATCTTCATCGATCTGTCCACAAACGGGTAAAAACAAAACCATCCGAGTCTATCCAGGAAATAGAGCCATCTCCCGGGGAAGTGAACACAGGTGAGCTGAGTTTTTTTCATTTGGCTGAGGAAAAGCAACGTGAAGGGTGGAAGAGTATTCCTCTAACCTTTGCCCCAAAGCCTGATGAGAGCAGAGGTGATGAAGATGGAAACTGAGAATAAACTCGTTCCCTTTTCCCGGAACCCCAAGAATGAAATGTTATTCGGTTCATCAGCCTACATGGAAGCGCTTGCCCGTATGCAGTTGATGGTCCAACACCGTTATTTTGGAGTACTCACAGGGGAGGTAGGAAGCGGGAAATCAACACTTGTTCGCCATCTGGTGCAAACCCTTGATCCTATGCGCTACCAAGTTATTTACTTAAGCCAGGCAGGGATGAAACCACGGGATTTCTATGGGGAAATGCTGCGTCATCTGGGTGAGGAGCCTTTATTCTCCCTGACAAAAGCAAAACGCCTTTTTGAAGAGGTACTGCGTACAAGGGTAGAGCAAGGGGATAAATCTCTGGTTGTAATCATAGATGAGGCACAGGATATTACTCCGGCCATGCTCCTGGAATTACGCTTTGCCTTGAACCAGCAGATGGATTCTGTGTCCCTGTTTACACTGATCCTGGTGGGTCAGTCTGAATTGAGGAGGACTTTGCGCAAGAACAAGTTTGAGGCTGTAGCACAGCGCATCCAACTGCGTTTCCATCTTACCGGGTTGACTGAGGAGGAATCTGCAGACTACATTCGGCATCAGATGAAGACAGCGGCGATGACCTCCCCTTTATTTTCCGATAGTGCTTTGCAGTTGATCTACTCAGCAACTCAGGGTATTCACCGATTGATAAATCATATTTGCACGTATGCCCTCTACGATGCACAGCAAAGGGGCAGTGATGTGGTTGAGGACAAAGATATCGGGCGTATTCTTGCTGATATGGAAAGGCAGCGTGGCACAGCGGGGTAAGGTAATTAAAGGGTAAGGATCCTCTCAGTATCCATGACAGGTTTGGTTTGGGTGCTGGGGGGATCTCTACATTATCCACACTATGCACACTGACTGGCATTATCTAGCTAGACTTTGATTGGCACCTGAATTCTCAACTTTATGGCAGACTGTCGCTATAATTCTTCCGTTATTGGCGGTGAGAATTGCAGCGTCAAATTGAGTGAGAGGCAACAATATCTCCTGAAATCTTTGTCTTCAGGAAACGATTTTTTGATTATTTATTTTCCATGGGGCACTCTATATCATCGAATAGTCGCCTTCATACTAGCATGTGATCAAAAAGATACGTGCTAGCTCCTGTCCCTGATATACTCCAAGTATT
>NZ_CDRZ01000170.1 GCF_000946815.1 Syntrophaceticus schinkii
TACCCTGCTCATAATAAAAAGATAATCCTGCTCCACACTTGCGCTCCGGACGCTCTTTGCGAGATCGATTGCTGCCTGCAGAACCGAAAGGGGGATGCTTGTTCTGTTGGTTGCAGGACGCGGCTTTGGTTTCAGGCCGTCCCAACCTGCTCTTCTGTAGTTTGCTATGTAGCGCTCCAGGGTACGGGTACTGACAGTTGTTCTATGGCTGCCGGGGATTGTGTATGTACGGGATGCAATCTCCTCCAGTAAGTGCTTTAACTCACCTGGCAGCATGGGGCTCTGGCGGCTGACGATCGGTGCAATCAGCCCATAGCGAAAGGCCGCTATCTGTTCTTGCATTTCGAAATCCATCTTTTCTCCGCTCCTTTGTTTTTTAAGAAGATGTTGGTGAAGCTTCCAGCATCATTCTCTTCGAAGCGGTGCCGTCAATCCATAGACAGCTTGTGTGGGGCTTTTTTTATCCTGGTGCCAGTGCCATTGATTTTTGCTGTCTGTAGAGCCAGTTAAACAACTTATCATCTCCAAACTCTGCCTTTACCTGGTCCCATATCTTAAAAAGCCAGCCCCACTCTGTACGGGGCTTCATTTTTCCTACTGGCAGTTGGATGTGGGGCAGAACACGCAGGATCTGTGTCCAAAAGATGTTACCTGAATCCCTTAAAAGCCTGTTCCACCTGGTGGTCCAGCGCCAAAGGCTTTTTTCACTGTAGGGTCCCCCTGCTGCTGTTAGTTCTCCGGCTACCTGTGTCAGGGATTGGCCTTTTGTCTGCTTGCGCATCACCTCTTCTTGCACTTCCCAGGCAGTTTGCTCTTTTTCCCCGATGAAGGGAGGGAGCAGACCTGTTGTTTTACCACATATGGGACACTTGAAACGAAATATCGGTATGGAATATGCTTCTTCGAGGGTGAATACCATGCGTTTGTAATGCCCGTGCCGGTGTAGCTTCCGCATAGCTTTACAGGATGGGCATTCCACTGGTCGTAGGTTTTCCGGACAACCGTCTGCAAATAATTCAAGATAAGACTGGACAGTTAAAGGAGTTTCGAGTAAGATCATTTCAGTGTTTTTTAGGGAAGGGGGACTTGGCGGGCGTTGGCCATAGGGGTTCCCCTTCTCGCTATTTATCCTTCCGTGATGATTGTCATGTCAATAAATAATCCATATGTCAATCAGTATGCATCATTTACGTCAATAAAAAGCAAGAAAAAATCCTCTACCCATCAAAACCGC
>NZ_CDRZ01000171.1 GCF_000946815.1 Syntrophaceticus schinkii
GAAGAGGAAGCAAACTAGCTGGATTGGTAAAACTGACCGAAGATGATGAAAGCCAAAGAGTGGAAAGGTAATTCTCCAAATCCGGCTTATGGCTATATATTAAGTGAGGATAGGCAGTATTATGTGAAAATCCGGATGCTTATCCTACACTTCATTTTATCATAGAGAAGTATATAGATGGTTGGGGACAGCAAAAACTTGCAAAATATTTAAACAGCAAAGGAACACCTGGACCCCGGGGAAAAGGTGGCATTCAACAGTATCAGAACAACAGAAGCGTGACAAAAGGACCGTCCTCGCGTCACGTTTCACGCTCCTTGACAAAAAAATACTTACGAGTATAATGATATTTACAATTACATATGCGTATTTTTCCAGGTGCCCGCAGGGGAGAATAGGGAACCGGGTGTGATTTCCCGGACGGACCCGCCACTGTAAGCAGATACGATCCTGGCACAGCCACCGGATGGTTTACCATTCCGGGAAGGGACAGGGGAGGTTAAGCTGCTAAGTCAGGAGACCTGCCTGAGAAAACTTAATCACGCCTCGCGGTGGGGTAGTGTTAAGCTGGGTGATGGTAAAATCCACGCTGATTTTCAGTGTGGATTTTTTATTTTAAAAAAACGATTGGAGGGAGAGTTTTGTCAGAGACGGTTTATCAGGAAAAGGTGATGGAAGTTGAGCCGTTTGGAGTCGAAAAGATTCCGAAGGAAGAGCGGCATGGGCAGCCAAAGCAGATGTTTACACTTTGGTTTGCCACCAATCTCAATGTGGTTACTTGGTTTACAGGGTTTTTGGGAATTGAGTTTGGGCTGTCGCTCAAGTATGCCATTCTGGCTATCATCATCGGTAATGTTGCTGGTGCGGCGTTTTTGGCCATGACATCGGCAATGGGCCCCAGTCTGGGGCAGCCGGTCATACCTGGCAGCAAGCGTATTTTTGGTAAAAAGGGTGTTGCGGGGCTGTCGTTATTCAATTTAATGAATAACACCGGCTGGTTGGCAGTTAATTTGGTGCTGGCGGTGATGGCGTTGCAGAAGATATTACCTCTGGGTTATCATGCCGCACTGATCATTTTGACACTGGCCAGTTTGCTGATCGCCATTTATGGTTACAACTTTATTCATACCTTCACCCACTGGATGTCGATTATTGTAGGGTGTTTGTTTGTGATGGTGACTGTGGTAGCCTTAAAAAACCTCCCGGCTGTGATTGCAGTAAATGGTCATAGTGCAGGAGGGTTTAGTTGGGGAGTATTTATCCTTGCTGTTGCTGTTACTTTTTCCTACCAGATCAGCTATACTCCCATCGGAGCCGACTATTCCAGGTACTTACCTGAGAATACCTCGAAGTTTCAGGTCTGGCGGTTTACTTACCTGGGGATGTTGGCTGTTACCATCTGGCTGGAGATTCTCGGTGCCTTGACTGCATCGCTGGGGACGCAGACAGGCCCTATGGAATTCTTCTCTACTCTGATGGGTGTCTTTATGATTCCCGCTCTGCTGACCATCATCCTCAGTATTTTTCCGATCAATGCGGTTGCTATGTACAGCGGTGGGTTGGCTATGCAGGCCATGGGCATTCCGATCAAGAGGTGGCTTTCTGCAGTTGTGATTGGTGGAACTGCAATGCTGCTGGTTTCTTTTGGCTACGGTAAGCTGGCAGATACCTACAGCAACTTTCTGCTGCTTCTTTCCTACTGGGTGGCACCCTGGCTTGGGGTGGTGCTGTGCGATTTCTTCTACCGCCAGCTAAAGCCCGAACTAGAGCGGTGCTCACACGGTTGGGCGGGGATTCTTTCATTTATCTGTGGTGTGGTGATCTCGATTCCCTTTATGAATTCTGTGCTCTATGTAGGGCCGCTGGCCAAGAACATGGGGGGAGCTGATATTAGTTATTTCCTGAGTATGATTGTGAGTGGGATGATCTACCTGGGTATTTTAAAGATGAAAAATGCCGATGTATCTGTCAAAGTACCAGCCAACGCGGAAAAATAGTGGGAAGCAGGGGGACGTTTCTTTTGCTTCCTTATCGTTAACACATTTTCCAGGCAGATACCCATGTTGCGCAAGTGGCACCATCACAGGATGAAAATGCAACATCTATTTTCAAAGTTACAATAAGCAATAAAGCAAGCCTGGTGGTAATAGAAGTAGGAAGTCGGAGTAGATGTGCACGAAAATGATGAGGGAGGACGTTACGATGGTAGTGCAGCTTCAGGATGTCATAGATGGAATCAAGCCGCTCAGCAAGGATTGGAGAAAAAGAGCCAGAGAGCGCCTGAACAACCTGGCTATTCCCATCGGCAGTCTCGGCCGGATGCTGGATCTAGCTGAACAGCTGGCAGCGATCAAGGAGACTTTACAGCCTTCTGTGAAGAAGAAAGCGATTGTCACCATGGCTGGTGACCATGGTGTTGTGGAAGAGGGGGTAAGCACCTGCCCTCAGGAGGTCACTCCTCAGATGGTGTACAATTTTGTGGCCGGTGGCGCGGGGATCAATGTTCTTGCGGAAGTGGCCGGGGCAGAGGTGACTGTGGTGGATATGGGGGTTGCCCAGGACTTTGAAGATCTGGTGGCACAGGGAAAGATCCTCTCCCACAAAGTTGACTATGGGACAGGAAATATGGTCAAAGGACCGGCGATGACCAGAGAGCAGGCTGTCCAGTCTCTGGAGGCTGGGGTGAACATCGCTGCAGGTCTTGTCCGGGAAGGTGTCGAATTATTAGGAACAGGAGATATGGGAATTGGGAACACAACCCCCAGCAGCGCTATTTTCGCTGCCTTCACCGGCCGTCAGGTATGGCAAGTTACCGGACGGGGCACCGGGATCAGTGAACAGGTGCTGGAGCATAAAATTCAGGTTATTGAGAAGGCGCTTCAGGTTAATAAACCGGATCCCAATGATCCCCTGGATGTGCTGGCCAAGGTGGGGGGCTTTGAAATCGGCGGTATTGCCGGAGTAATTCTCGGTGCTGCCTACTATAAGGTGCCTGTAGTGGTGGATGGTTTTATCTCTACTGCAGGGGCACTGTTGGCCCAGCGTATTGCACCACAGGCTGTTGATTACATGATTGCCGGGCACTGTTCCATGGAGTACCCACATCAGATGATGCTTGAAGAGCTGGGGCTTTCCTCGGTGCTCAGCATGAACATGCGCCTGGGTGAGGGCACAGGTGCTGCATTGGCCATGTGTATCATAGAGGGTGCTGCAGCAGTGATCGGAAAGATGATGACTTTCGAAGAATGCGGGGTTGCCAGGAATAAATCGAAGGAGTATGTGCAGTGAAATTACCGTTTCAGAATTTTGAACCCCAGGAGGCGGGTCCCCAATACTTGGAGGACCTGGCTACAGCTTACTGGTATTCAGAGGTGCTGTTTACGGCTTTGGAAAATGACCTGTTCACCATTCTGGCTGAAAAGGGTATGACCTCCGGTGAACTGGCGGATCACCTGAAGTGGGATCCACAAGCGACAGAGCGCTTTTTGCGAGCGCTCTGCTCCATGGGGCTGTTGTGTCTGTATGAGGAGCAGTACTCAAACACTGTTCTAGCCGGTAATTATCTGGTGCGGGGGAAGAAGTATTACCAGGGGGAATCGATCCTCTGGCGGAAGTACCTGAGTGCAGGATGGCGGGAACTGAACAATTGCCTCAAAGCCGGGGGAAGGGTATCTTATGCGGATGATGCCGATGGTGTGGAACTGGAGCAGCGCATCAAAAAATATATCAGGGCAATGGATAATGTAGCCCGTGCCAAGGCCCTGGAGGTTGTCCCGATCTTTGCCAGGCTCTTTGATGAGGGGGAGATCCTTGATCGTAGGGGCCGGTTCCGGGGCAGTGGCTGCGGGTTTTCTGGAGCATTTTCCAGGTATGAAGGGGACACTGGTGGATCTACAGCAGGTGATCCCGGTGAGTGAAGAGATGATCAAGGAGAGGGGGCTTACGGGCAGGGTGCAGTTCCAGGGGGCTAATATCCTGGAGGCCTGGAACCTGCCGGAAAAGCACTTTGATCTGGTTATCCTTTCCAATATCGTGCATGCCTACTCTGAGACGGAGATTTCGGGAATCCTGAGTCAGGCTGCCCGGGTGTTGAAGCCTGGCGGTTATCTCCTGGTCCACGACTTCTTCCTGGAGCATTCTCCTGATAAGGCAGCACTCTTTGATCTCAATATGTTCATTAATACATATAACGGCAGGACCTTTCCGTCAGGCTGGGTGGTGGAGCGGCTTCAAGAAAACGGCTTGCAGTCAACTGATCTGATCCCCCTGCAGTCAGATACGGGTGTGATCATAGCCTCCAGGGAAAGCTCTGCTCTTGACAGGTTGGCCCTGGATCCTGTTGACCGGCTGCTGCATAAAATCAGGTCGCTTGGTTTTCGCGGGGCTGTTCCCATTGCTGCCAGGGATGTGCAGATAGCAGACTGGGTTCCGCTGCGCTGCCGCTTTGGGTGTGAGTTTTATGGTACTCCCCACTGTCCACCGCATTCACCATCTCCAGACGAGACCCGGAGAGTACTCGCTGGTTTTAGCAAAGCCTTGCTCCTGGAGGGGGAACCACCGACCAGGGATTTTCAGAAGCTCGCCCTCAAGGCAGAGCGGGCGGCTTTTCAGACAGGTTACTACAAGGCTTTTATCTACTGGGCGGGACCCTGTTCCCTTTGCCATGAGTGTTCGCCTGATGGGGAGTGCCGCAATACCCGGGATGCCAGGCCTTCAATGGAAGGATCCGGGATCGACGTCTTTGCCACAGCCAGGCAGGCGGGGTTTTCTCTGCGCCCTTTATCCAAAACTGATGACTATGTCAAATACTTTGCACTACTGCTGTTGGAGTGATAAATATGCGTGTTTTAATGGTACAAACACCTTCTGTAGAAACATTTACTTCGGAAAAGGTCTACCCCATCGGGATCGTGCTGCTGGCGGGAGTCTTGAAGAAGAAGGGGCATCAGGTGGAGATCCTTGACCTCAACCTGGATCATGACCCTTATGGGGTGCTGCAGGAAAAACTACTGGAATTCAGACCTGAGGTTGTCGGTTTTTCTCTGCGCAACATCGATCCCTTGGGGAACAAGAATACATCACTGATCCCCCAGTTTACTGCTGCTGTGCGCCTGACTGCTCTTCTTCTACCCGAGGCACTCCTGATCGCCGGTGGGACAGGTTTTTCCCTTTTCCCGGAGCGGATCATGCAAGAACTGTCGGAGTTGGACTATGGAATCGTGGGGGAGGGGGAGCACTCTTTTCCCGCACTCCTGGAGTCACTGGGTTACCCAGTACAGCTGCCTGGACTCTGCTATCGTGAAGGGGAAGAGGTACGGCTTCTGCCTCCCTCAACAGATATTGATATGGCCTGCTATCTTCCCCCAGACCGGACATTGTGGGACATTAAACCATACCTGGATCTCAACAACTACACACCATCGATCGGGATCGAGACCAAGAGGGGATGCCCCTTCAACTGCTCTTATTGTGTTTACCCGCAGCTGCAGGGGAGGCATCTGCGTCGCCGCAGTGCCGCGGATGTGGTGGATGAGGTGGAGTTTCTGCATAAAGAGTATGGAGTCAAGCAGTTCCACTTCAATGATCCTGTGATAAACATCCCCCGGGGTCACCTGGAGGGGATCTGCCGTGAAATCTTGAAAAGAAAGCTAAAGATCAGGTGGGATGGTTTCTTCCGGGAAGACCATCTGGATGCGGAGAATATCGCTCTTTTTGAGGAAGCGGGGTGTGAGTGCTTTTCCTTCTCCCCGGATGGGCTCTGCCAGGAAGCCCTGGATGTGCTGGGAAAGCAGGAGACCGAGGATGATATCCTGAAGGCAGCTCGCCTCGCTGCCAGTCGGGATGTGCTCAGTGTTTACCACTTTATGGTCAATGTTCCCGGGGAGAATCAGCGGACCATCGAAAAGGGGGTGCAGATGTTGGAGAGGATCTATGACCTGCATGCACCCAAAAGAAATCTGGGGACGATAGTGCTCAACAACATCCGCATCATGCCGGGCACACGGATAGAAAAGATCGCCAGGGAGGAGGGTGTGATCACACCGGATACGGACCTGCTTTATCCTGTTTATTTCAACCCCAGGCCCTATGACACCCTGCGTTACCGCTTGGAATCGTTTCATTTCTGCAAGAATGTCTTTATGTGGAAGGGAGTAGATGATAAATGAAAGTACTGCTGCTAGAGCACCCACGAACTATATCACAGGAGCGCTGCAATGATATCGCCAATACTCCTCTTGCCTCCTGTCTCTTGTCTGGATCGATAGCAGGAGTGATTCAGGATGACGGACATGATGTCAGTATTATTGAAGGCTATCTGGATAACCTTTCCTATCAAGAGATAGAGGAACAGGTAAAAGACGTATCACCTGGGCTGCTGGGTGTGAACATGGTTTATCACTGGCAGGGGGATCAGGAAATAATTACCTTCCTGGAAAAACTGAAAAAGGACGGTGTTGTTCCTTATGTTGTTGTGTATGGTTATTACCCCACCTTTGCTTATGAGAAGATACTGAAAAATTGTCAGGCAGTTGACGCTGTGGTGCTGGGGGAGCCGGAATTGACCTTTGCTGAACTGACCGCCTCTTTGTCCCGGGGCCAAAAGCCGCAAGATCTGCCGGGGCTTGCTGTGCGGGATAGTGCAGGAGTGCGGTGCAGGCGCCGGGAGTTGATTGAAGACCTGGACAGCCTTCCTTTTCCGGTGCGCACAGAAGCGATGATGCGTATCTCTGAGGTAAATCTTCAGGGGAGCCGCGGCTGTTACGGAAGGTGTACCTTCTGTTATATCAACCCTTTTTACGGAACAGGTTCTCACTGGCGGGGACGCAGCCCGGAGAACATAGCAGTGGAGATTGATGAGATTATAGCAAAATGGGAGAAACGGGAGTTTTATTTTACAGACCCCAACTTCTTTGGGCCAGGTGAGCGGGGGCAACGGAGAGCACTGCGCCTGGCATCCTTACTCAAAGAAAGGAAAATTACGTTTGGTATTGAAGCCCGGGTCAACGACATCCACGATGAAACGATCAAGGCTTTAGTGGATGCCGGGCTGCGAAATATCCTGATTGGGCTGGAAAGCGGCCGTGATGAGTCACTGAAGAGGCTGAACAAGATGACAACAGTTGCCCAGAACGAGCGAGCCCTGGAGATCCTCAGGATGCATGGTATTGAGCCAAATGTAGGGTTTATCATGTTTGAACCCGACTCCAATCTGGAGGATATCAGGACCAATTTCGAATTCTTAAAAAGAAATCACCTGCTTGAAAACCTGGCCATCACTGCCAATGTGCTTTACCACCACCAGATTATCCTGATGGGTACCACAGCTTTCCAACAGCTCAAGAGTGAAGGACGGCTGCAGAATGTGAACTCTTTCTATGAGGGGACAACACCTTACCGGGATGATAGTGTGGCGGCTTTAGCGGATCTTATGCGCCGCCTGACGAACATTGTTTTTGACCGCATGGACGGGATTTGGAGCAGGCGAGTGAAAGAACCTGAGAATGCCCGGGAAAGGTACGGCAAGATCAATCAGCTCCTGGCCAGCAGATTTGAAACTGCCCTTTCTTTCTTGGAATCCGGACAGCTTCTGACCAGTGAACTAAGAGATGAGCAGGAGGCTAAAGACGCAGCTGAGATCGACAAAATCATGGGAAGCAAGTGATGCACTGGGGACGGGAGCGACCAAGCCAGGTCGTGACACTCAGTGGGTGGGAATCCCACCGGGCAAGGTTTAGCCAACCACCCGTAGCCAGCCTTGGAGCATAGCTGGTAACAGCTATGTTTAAGCGTAGGCAGGCGAGACAGCGGGCCGAAAGCCGCAAGGTTGAAGGGATTGAGCTTCGAAATAGTGCGAGATGGGAAGGCCGATTCATTCCGTCCTGAAGAAGGCAACATTTCGGCAGGCGATAGAGGCGAGCAGGCCGGAACTTCCCCGGAGTCAAAGACCTTGGCACGCTGTACACAGTTGGTTCACGGCAACTTGGGAGACCCTGCGGGCTCTTCCGAAGAGGGAGTATGGCAGACAAGCGATACAAAGTGAGGAAGCCAAAAGGCGCGCAGGGAGTCGGATTACTGCATAGTACCGATGAAGCAGGGTAACTCCTGTAGAGGAAAGGCAGTAGCGGAGTCATTACCCTTGGAAGGGGAACACGTAACTCACCGGAGGAGAGTAAATAGTGGAAACGAAACTGACAAGGATAGCGGAGAAAGCGAGAGAAAACCCAAAGCTAAAATTCACAACACTAGTCCATCTAATCAATGAAGAAACGCTCATGGCAGCCCATATGGGCATGCCGGAACGAAAAGCGTCCGGGGTGGACGGAGTAAGTAAGGCAGAATATGAAGAGAGTCTAGAAGCCAATGTGAAAGACCTGGTAGCAAGGATGAAGAGACAGGCCTACAAACCGCAAGCGGTGAGGCGGGTCTACATTCCCAAGCCAGGAAGTAACAAAATGAGGCCACTGGGCATACCGGCATATGAAGATAAGCTGGTGCAGGTGACGATGGCACGCATATTAAACGCCATCTATGAGCAAGACTTTCTAGGCTGTTCATACGGATTCAGGCCAGGGCGGGGATGCCATGATGCGCTAAAAGCACTAAATGCCATCATCGAAAATCGACCAATAAACTACATAGTTGATGCGGACATTAAAGGTTTCTTCGATAACGTAGACCACAAATGGATGATGGAATGCCTAAAACTGCGCATAGCAGACCCAAACATGCTAAGACTCATCGCACGCTTCCTCAAAGCTGGAATCGTAGAGGCAGGAGTAAGCTACGGTACACCAGAAGGGACACCGCAAGGGGGAGTAGTGTCACCGATACTGGCAAATGTCTACCTGCACTACGTACTGGACGTGTGGTTCTACAGCACAGTGCGGAAGCACTGCAAAGGAGAAGCCCACATGGTCAGATATGCAGATGACTTCGTATGCTGTTTTCAGTATGAAGAAGATGCCCGATGGTTCTACAATGCACTGCAGAGTAGGCTGAAGAAGTTCAACCTGGAGATAGCTGAAGAGAAGAGCCAAATAATAACCTTTGGACGACAGGCAGAGGCCAGGAGTCGAGCAGGGGGAAAGAAGCCCAAGACATTTGACTTCCTAGGGTTCACCCACTACTGCAGCCGGAGCAAAAGAGGCAAGTTCAGAGTGAAGCGGAAGACAAGCAGCAAGAAATACAGAGCTAGTATTCTGAGATGCAAAGAGTGGCTTAAAAAGCACAGGAACATGCCTGCCCCGTATATTTGGTGGCTAATCAGACCCAAGCTATGGGGAAACTACCGCTACTATGGTATAACCGACAATGCTCCGATGCTGTATAAATTCCTCTATGAGGTAGAAAAGCTGCTCTTCAAATGGCTAAACCGTCGCAGCCAGAGGAAAAGCTTTGATTGGGAAAAATTCAGGCTATTTCTCAAGAAATTTCCACTGCCTACACCCCGTATATTTGTGAATATTTACGATGTCAGGGTAAGAATCTTTGCGTGAGATCCGTGAATAATGACTACGGAGAGCCGTATGCGTTAATAGCGCACGTACGGTTCGATGAGGGGTAGGGGATACAACTGCTAGGCCAGTAGCGCACGGCCGGGATACTAAGGCACTGCCAGACGAAAGGGGCAGTATAACGGACTGTCCTGACCTAAACGCTACCAGGCGGCAAGAGACCCCGCCTACTCTACTTCCTCGGCGCATTTCTGATGCAACGGATGCACCGGGGACGGGAGCGACCAAGCCAGGTCGTGACACTCAGTGGGTGGGAATCCCACCGGGCAAGGTTTAGCCAACCACCCGTAGCCAGCCTTGGAGCATAGCTGGTAACAGCTATGTTTAAGCGTAGGCAGGCGAGACAGCGGGCCGAAAGCCGCAAGGTTGAAGGGATTGAGCTTCGAAATAGTGCGAGATGGGAAGGCCGATTCATTCCGTCCTGAAGAAGGCAA
>NZ_CDRZ01000172.1 GCF_000946815.1 Syntrophaceticus schinkii
CTTTTCTTTTTCAACATTTGATACAGTTCTGGTAAGTTAAATAGTAACCAAACAACTAATTACCGGAGGGAGAAACGATAACCCAATATAAGATTACCGTAAATAAGGATATTTTGCATCACCTATTTTCAAGTGTCTTTTAAGATCTTCTATATAATCCTTCTTTTCAAAGAAAATGAAATATATCAGGAGCTACCTTGAGCAATCTGAAGCTACAGGGAGATGAGAATTCTGTAGAAAACTTGAAGTTCGGCGGTCCCAACGGGGAACTCTCTGCTGCCGTCCGCTACCTCTCCCAGCGCTACTCCATGCCCACCGGCAGGGCCAAGGGGGTTTTGACCGATATTGGCACAGAGAAACTGGCCCACTGGGAAATGATCGCTACCATGGTTTACAAACTGATGAAAGGAGCAACACCCCAGTAGATCCGCAGGGCAGGACTGGGGGGTTACGTATGCTATCTGGGATAAGGGGATCTTCCCCAGCGACTCCAATGGTGTCCCCTGGACATCTGCCTACATCAACACCATGGGAGACCCCATAGCTGACCTGCATGAGGACATGGCAGCGGAACAGAAGGCCAGGGCAACCTATGAAAATTTGATTAACCTCACCGATGACCCGGATCTGGCAGATGGCTTGAAGTTCCTGCGGGAGCGGGAGGTCGTCCACTTTCAGCGCTTCGGGGAAACACTGGATCACCTGCAGGGGTATATGAATGGGAAGAAGTTTTATTAGGTGTAGACAACAACAATGTAAAAATAATAATCGGGTAGGGTAACGCCGCAGTAGCTTTCTGCGGCGTTAACCCTCTCACAATACCGTACGTACGGGTCTCGTATACGGCTCCTGGTAAACCTTATCTCTCGCAATAGAGAGGCAGAAGCCCAGTCTTAAACGGTACCCAGGTTTACCAGTTTCCAATTTCGTAAAACCACTTGCAGTGCCAATGCTGATTAACAGAGTGCTGGGATACAGGTCCATAATTAGTCCACTCTTTTCGGTTTTTCGGCTCATCCGCTTTTGCTAATCAAGTAACCCTTTTTTATACGCTTTTAAGTAAGAGAGGCAATAGTTATCCCTTCCTAAAAGCACCTCTGAGGACATAACACTGGTCATGATCTTCTTTGACCTGGTGTCACAAATGAGGGCATCCAAACCTCTTTCCACCGCAAATGCTGTAAATATAGAGTTAAACCAGACTCTCCCTGGCAAACCAAAGCCAACATTAGAAACAGGAAAAACAGTTTTTACATCCGGTAGTTCCTTTTTGATCAGCTCAAGGGTTTTCAGTGTTACAACACCGGCGTTACAATCAGTAGCCACACCCATAACGATAGCGTCAAGATAAATATCTTCCTTTTTTACCCCAGCCTTCTCCAGTTCCTTCACTACAGAACGCCCAACTTCGAAGCGCTCCTCAGGGGTGGCTGGAATTCCATTGTTTCCGATGCACAAAGCAATTACCTTACATGGAGCATCTGCCACCACGGGAAGCAAGGCATCCATTTTTTGCCGTTCACCGGAAATAGAATTGACCATAGGAATCCCCTTGTGCACCTTCATTGCAGCCTCTATTGCTTTAGGGTCAGAACTATCCAAGCAGAGGGGAACATCCACGTTTTTTTGGACCAGCTCGACAAGCCAGACCAAATCCTCAGCCTCTTGGTCGCGACCGGTGCCGGCATTGGCATCAAGTAATTGCGACCCTGTTTCAACCTGGGCCCTGGCCAGATCGATCAGAAATGCTTCATCCTGATCAAGTATGGCTTTTTTCACGCTTTTAATAGTTGCATTGATTGATTCCCCAATATATAACATTTTTTTTAACCTCCAGCTCTCATCTCTACCCCAGTAATCTATCTTTGGAAAACAGGTAAGTAATCTTAACTCTATATAAATCCCCGCGCTATATTCACAGCGCCGGCAGCATCGCTGGCATAGCCATCTGCTCCTACTTCATCAGCAAACTCCTGGGTAACCGGTGCCCCACCGATCATAATTTTGACCTGATCACGCAAACCTGCTTCTTGAAGGGCATCTATTGTCATTTTTACAGCAGGCATGGTATTGGTTAACAGGGCAGAAAGTCCGACTACCTGCGGTTTTTTCTCCTCTACTGCTTTGACAAAATCCTCTGGCGGAACATCGATTCCTACATCTGCAACTTCAAAACCTGCACCTTCCAGCATCATCGCTACCAGGTTTTTACCGATATCATGGATATCACCCTGCACGGTCCCGATTACTACAATCCCTGCGGCTTTGGAATCACCCCCTGCCAGATGAGGCTTTAGTATTTCCACACCGGCTTTCATGGTCATGGCCGCGGCCAGCATTTCTGGGAGGAAGAGATCTCCATTTTCAAATTGTTCACCTATAACATCCATTCCCTTGATCAAGCCCTCTTTTAGCAGTACTGAGGGATCAGTCCCTTCTGCGAGGCCCTCTTTTACTAAACTTTCAACTTTGTCCATTTCGGCACCCAAAACACACTCTACAATCTTTTCCAGTTTCAATATCCTCACCCTTTCTGTTTTTAGAGCTTTTAATATTAATAAGGGTCTGTCAGGCGATTTTCTAATTAAGGGGGGTTGTGCTTGTCGCCTGACAGATTAATATTTCCCTTATTTCACCAACTCCGCGGTTGCTTGATCAATAATTTTAGTGATTTCTTTGTCCAGGTCCGCGGGTAAGGGTTCCAGCTCTTGCTCATCCTTCTTCAAGAGTTCGATAGCGCGTTCACGAGCAACAGCCTGGATATCCTTTTTACCCTTCTTGACCCAGTCACTCCACACCGAATCAAAACCTAATTTGGGTATAAATACTTCACCTTTTTTCAAATATTTAATGGTGTGTGGGTGGGCGAGGATCATACCGCCTTTGATAGCACCGGCAAGTACATCAAACCCAAAAGCATCCTCGTCAACAGCAAACCCTTTTGCTGCTTTTCTTACATTGGCGTATATCTCGTTATCAATAACCAGTTGTTCATATGAAGCAACCATTAAACTGGCTAGTCCACCAAATCCAGAGACGTAGCTTAGCCCCGGCAATAAAAACGGCAGGAGACAATTGATGGCCTTTTCATAACCGCTCTGGGCGTCAAATGCGCATGATGTACAGCACATTCCATAGAGGTCTGATATAAAACCATAATAAGACGCCATTTGTGCACCTACCGCACTGGCAATACCTGTCTCTGGTAACCCCAGGATAGAGCAGCCGGTTTTCATATTGGCATAGAACAGCCTGGGTCCATAAAGAAGGGGTGTCTCAGGATTATAAAGATAAGATATCGCAGCAAAGGCAAGTAGTTCAGCATTTACTTGAGCTAGTCCTCCAGCGATGGACAGTGGACCAGACAAACCACCCAGCGGAGCACTCAACATAGCTACCGGAATCCCGGCGGAAATTATGATCTTCATGGCATCAGTGATCGTTTTCGGAAACTTTAACGGTGATTCCGGTGAGATCCCTACAAGCCCGATCATATCTTTATCATCCGTTCCGGCAAATACGTCGAAAAGTTCGACGAGGTATCTTGCCGTATCCGGTTCAGATGCACAGGCATAAATCGGCTTTGTTGAATATCTAATTAATAACTCAGCTTGTTTGAGCTGGTTTATCTCGGGCGGCACATCATTTGGGTATACCAGAGCACATGGCATATCCATTTCGTCCAACTGGTTCATCAGGCGTGTTGTAGCAATTACGTCATCTTGATTTGTCCTTCTACACTGGCCTGTTTCCAAATCAATGATATCGGGAATAGCGTTTGAAGAATGAGAGACAACTGTTTCTGGGTTCATCTCCACCTTTTTCCCTGTACGACTGGTTAATGTAAAACGGTTATGTTTTTTTGCGTTTGCGATTACCTTATCCAAAAGATCAGAATTAATTTTAACCCTGTCCCCGGCAACATCGCATCCCAAATCACACAACTCTTGCCTCAAGTCCGCATCTTCAACCTTAATTCCTAATTCCCGCAAAATCCTATAGCTGGCTTCATGAATTTGTTCGATTTTCTGTCATCCAATTATTTTAAGACCGGGTTAGTTCTGGCTT
>NZ_CDRZ01000173.1 GCF_000946815.1 Syntrophaceticus schinkii
ATCGAAATTGCTTACATCGACATGTTAAAGGCATTTGATCTACAAGAAAAAAATTTAAAACCTGCTGCATCAAAAAACGTTACCTTGTGGCAGTAGACGGAACACAAAAATACGTGATGGACCAATGCTGGGATGAATGTTATCCCCACCGCAGGTTCAAGGCAAAGATGGTGAACACCATCAGTATTACGCCTATGTTCTAGAAGCAGTTTTAATCCTCTCCAACGGCATGGTTTTACCGCTGATGAGTGAGTTCTTGGAAAACGATACAGAACTAGAGAAAATAGAAAGTGATGAAGAGTGGAAACAGGACTGCGAGTTAAAGGCGTTTTATCGCTTGGCTACACGGCTTAAAAAAGAATTCCCAAGGCTGCGGCTTACACTACTTTTAGATGGGCTGTATGCGAATGGGCCGGTAATAGAAATCTGCCGCAAGAACAAATGGCAATTTATGATTGTACTCAAAGACGATTCACTGCCTTCAGTATGGGAAGAAGTTAACGGGCTGATGCGCTTGGATACCAAAAGAGAAAACTACTATGAGCGAATATGGCAGGGGCGACAGCAGACGTTTCGATGGGTCAACGATATCGATTATGAGTATGGTTACAGGAGAGCTAAAATTTTAAAGATCCATGTGGTGATATGTAAGGAAAGCTGGGAAGAGATCGAACTTGTAACATGTCGCGGGGTAACGAAAACTGACCCGTTACGCTTGGATTTCCAGTGACCCAATCAAAAAGACGAATATCCACGCGCGTTCCAATTTGATAGCCCGAAAGCGTTGGCTTCAGGAGAACACCATTCTCAAAGAAAAAGACCAAGGATACCATTACGAACATATCTTTTCTCATAACTGGAATGCAATGAAGGGATATCACTACTTGATGCATATTGGCCGGATGCTCAATGAAATGGTGCTTCATTCGGTTTGCCTAACCGAACATGCTAAAAAAGTTGGGTTTCGGAGACTCATTGAAAAGTTTCGTAAAAACATGATTTACAATTCCTTAGATACAAAGCGAATTCGCAAGTTAATGAAATCCCCAGGCCAACTGCGATTGGTTCAGGAGGATGATTGGAAAATAAGGCCAACGGCAGCTTAGCAATTCTATTCAACATAGCGGTTTCAATACGGTGTACACTACCCGTATGCCCATTTGAAGGTGCTATAGTAGGTTAAAAGGAGCAAAATAGCTTGAAAAGGATGTGCCGCCACATGTAGAACGGATATTTTTCTAAAAAACTTCGGAATCGGTGATAAAAACGCCAGTTTTTGTACTTGCAAGATTTTTAAACATTTTGATGCGTCAGTACTGGTACTGGCTCAGAACTGACGCATAGCCTTTAACTACTATGCCCGACAAGGGTTTCCAGAGACTAGAAGAAATATTTTATCGAAAAAGGAACTGGACAGCGGTAATTAATTATGAGACAATAGTGTGGGTTATTATCAAAGGGGGCCTGCACTAATGACAAAACAATACGACAACCAAGTCATTGGTAAGCGGCAGATATTTCACCGAACAGGAACTGCAAGATGTTAAGGAAATAATACGCATGTTTCCGAAACTAAGCCTTACCGAGCTAGCAAATACGGTCTGTGAGAACTTAGATTGGGTAACACCGAATGGTCGGAACAAGACAGCTTCATGCCTACAGCTTTTAAAGAAACTTGAAGAAAAGGGGTCAATTACCCTACCAGCCAAACAAGAAGATAAGATTCACGACAACCGGGATCGGATTGAGTTTGGGGTACACACGAGGCCTGCTCAGTTGATAGAGGGAAGCGTGAGCGATTTTGAGCCCATCGGGTTAGAACTGGTAAGAAGTCGAGACGGCATTAGATTATGGAACGAATATGTTCATCGTTACCATACCCTAGGCTACAAGCGACCCTTTGGTGCCCATCAGCGCTACTTCATCACCACAGGGACAAGAGAAAAACCATTGGGATGTCTTTTATTTGCGGCAGCAGCCTGGGCGTTGACAGCACGTGACGAATGGATTGGCTGGACCCAGATAGACCGCAGCCTGCGATTAAACCTAGTCGTAAACAACACCCGTTTTCTGATCTTTCCCTGGGTCTGCGTAAAAAACCTGGCCAGCAAATCCTTATCCTTAGCGGCAAAGCGAATCAGGAGCGACTGGCAGAAGCGATACGGTTACAGCCCGGTATTATTGGAAACTTTCGTTAATCCAAAGAAATACCGGGGCACCTGTTACCAGGCAGCAAACTGGATCTACCTTGGGAAGACCGCTGGGCGCGGCCGGATGGACCGTCATACAAAAAGGTTGCTCACCCCCAAGGATATCTATGTCTATCCCTTGGCAGCCGATTTCCGCTCCCAACTAAAGGGGGAGACGGCTCATGAGTAAACCCGTCCATCCAACACAGATCCGTCCAACACGCCAGGAGCGGAGAAGAAAACAACGAGATCTCAGGGAAGAACAAAAAAGACAGGGGAGGCAATATCCTCCCACCTTCACGCTTCCTAACCGCAAAAGCGAATATAAAACAGAGGATGAAGAACAAGAAGATATTCAGCAAAGAACTGAAAAGATACTAGACGTATACAGGCAACTGCTGCCTGGGCTGCTTCATAAATTAGCAAGAATACCTGATCCGCGGAGTCCAAAGAAAGTTAAGCATCAAATGACAATAATGATGATCTATGGAATTCTGATGTTTGTGTTTCAAATGCCCTCTAGGCGAGAAACGAATCAGGAGATGACCGGACCGCGGTTACTTAAACACCTGCAAGCAGTTTTTCCGGAATTAACAGACATGCCGCACCAGGATACCCTGTGTCGCTTATTGGAAAAGATGGATGTAGACCAAATCGAAATTGCTTACATCGACATGTTAAGGCATTTGATCTACAAGAAAAAATTTAAAAACCTGCTGCATCAAAAACGTTACCTTGTGGCAGTAGACGGAACACAAAAATACGTGATGGACCAATGCTGGGATGAATGTTATCCCCACCGCAGGGTTCAAGGCAAAGATGGTGAACACCATCAGTATTACGCCTATGTTCTAGAAGCAGTTTTAATCCTCTCCAACGGCATGGTTTTACCGCTGATGAGTGAGTTCTTGGAAAACGATACAGAACTAGAGAAAATAGAAAGTGATGAAGAGTGGAAACAGGACTGCGAGTTAAAGGCGTTTTATCGCTTGGCTACACAGCTTAAAAAAGAATTCCCAAGGCTGCGGCTTACACTACTTTTAGATGGGCTGTATGCGAATGGGCCGGTAATAGAAATCTGCCGCAAGAACAAATGGCAATTTATGAATTGTACTCAAAGACGAATTCACTGCCGTTCAGTATGGGAAGAAGTTAACGGGCTGATGCG
>NZ_CDRZ01000174.1 GCF_000946815.1 Syntrophaceticus schinkii
TCAGGGGACCGGGAGCGGACAAGGCCAGGTCGTGACGACTCGAGTGGGTGGGAATCCCACCGGGCAAGGTTTAGCCAACCACCCGTACGCAGCCTTGGAGCATAGCTGGTAACAGCTATGTTTAAGCGTAGGCAGGCGAGACAGCGGGCCGAAAGCCGCAAGGTTGAAGGGATTGAGCTTCGAAATAGTGCGAGATGGGAAGGCCGATTCATTCCGTCCTGAAGAAGGCAACATTTCGGCAGGCGATAGAGGCGAGCAGGCCGGAACTTCCCCGGAGTCAAAGACCTTGGCACGCTGTACACAGTTGGTTCACGGCAACTTGGGAGACCCTGCGGGCTCTTCCGAAGAAGGAGTATGGCAGACAAGCGATACAAAGTGAGGAAGCCAAAAGGCGCGCAGGGAGTCGGATTACTGCATAGTACCGATGAAGCAGGGTAACTCCTGTAGAGGAAAGGCAGTAGCGGAGTCATTACCCTTGGAAGAGGAACACTAACTCACCGGAGGAGAGTAAGTAGTGGAAACGAAACTGACAAGGATAGCGGAGAAAGCAAGAGAAAACCCAAAGCTAAAATTCACAACACTAGTCCATCTAATCAATGAAGAAACGCTCATGGCAGCCCATATGGGCATGCCGGAACGAAAAGCGTCCGGGGTGGACGGAGTAAGTAAGGCAGAATATGAAGAGAGTCTAGAAGCCAATGTGAAAGACCTGGTAGCAAGGATGAAGAGACAGGCCTACAAACCGCAAGCGGTGAGGCGGGTCTACATTCCCAAGCCAGGAAGTAACAAAATGAGGCCACTGGGCATACCGGCATATGAAGACAAGCTGGTGCAGGTGACGATGGCACGCATATTAAACGCCATCTATGAGCAAGACTTTCTAGGCTGTTCATACGGATTCAGGCCAGGGCGGGGATGCCATGATGCGCTAAAAGCACTAAATGCCATCATCGAAAATCGACCAATAAACTACATAGTTGATGCGGACATTAAAGGTTTCTTCGATAACGTAGACCACAAATGGATGATGGAATGCCTAAAACTGCGCATACGACAGACCCAAACATCGCTAAGACTCATCGCACGCTTCCTCAAAGCTGGAATACGTAGAGGCAGGAGTAAGCTACGGTACACCAGAAGGGACACCGCAAGGGGGAGTAGTGTCACCGATACTGGCAAATGTCTACCTGCACTACGTACTGGACGTGTGGTTCTACAGCACAGTGCGGAAGCACTGCAAAGGAGAAGCCCACATGGTCAGATATGCAGATGACTTTGTATGCTGTTTTCAGTATGAAGAAGATGCCCGATGGTTCTACAATGCACTGCAGAGTAGGCTGAAGAAGTTCAACCTGGAGATAGCTGAAGAGAAGAGCCAAATAATAACCTTTGGACGACAGGCAGAGGCCAGGAGTCGAGCAGGGGGAAAGAAGCCCAAGACATTTGACTTCCTAGGGTTCACCCACTACTGCAGCCGGAGCAAAAGAGGCAAGTTCAGAGTGAAGGCGGAAAGA
>NZ_CDRZ01000175.1 GCF_000946815.1 Syntrophaceticus schinkii
GGGCCGGCTTTTCTGCTTGAAAGGATTGTTGAATGTCTCAACAAGATTTCCTGTTCCAATTGAGCAGGACAATGTTTATTTGTTTGATTACAGAAGTGTGATCTCAGATGCTATCGGGCAAGCGCTGGGAATTGAATTTCACTAATAAAAGGCTTACTCTTGGGGGCGATAAAAAAAAGTTTTGGCTCAAGCCAAAAAATAAGGTTTTACACTACATATTTGTGACAAAATCAAAAGACCGCTATCCCATGTGTATCAAGGGGTTGCGGCCTTTTATCTGCCATTTTGGTGTAAAAGTCAGGATGTAATTGTAAACATCACTATACTCGTAAGTATTTTTTTGTCAAGGAGCGTGAAACGTGACGCGAGGACGGTCCTTTTGTCACGCTTCTGTCACGGTAAAAAAGAGGGCGTGACATAGGACATCCCTCTTGTCACAAAAAATCAATAGTTCAGCACAACCAAGACGGCCTGTTTCCCTCTGCAAAAATCCCCAGTTCAAATATTCGATTTTATCACCCCCAAACAGAATGTTCCCTCTTCAGAACAATTCCAAACCTTATGATCACACATATATATGACTTTGATAAAACACCCTGAGACTATAACAAGAAAAAACAATAATTCACTGTTTACTCAACCCCCGCATACAATATGGTAAATATGGGCTTACATGGTTATATAGAAACAACCCAAAGGGGGTATAGAAAAATGGCAGAAAATGATAACGGCATTCCCGAAAATGCCGCTGACGCTCTTTTCCACAAACCGGGCTACCCGCGCCTGCGGCTGGCCACAGCTTATGTGCCACCGCAAATGTCAGCCCGGGAAATGTTTACCTTACGAGAGGCCCTACAAAAGGGAACACTCTTTCCGGAACTGTACCGTCCCTATCCACACCACTATAAATATCCCCAGGACTGTGAGGTGTAAACAATGGACCAAATGTGTGTAAGAATGCTGCGGGAACTCCAGGAACTCGAGTTCGCCCTGGTAGAACTCAATCTCTACCTGGACACCCACCCCTGTGATACACAAGCCATCAAAACCTTCAATGAACTGGCGGTTCGCTATGAACAAGCAAGAAAGGCCTACGAAGATAAGTACGGCCCACTCGTTAACTTCGGCCATTCGGGTCCGGTCAAGTCTCATGTATGGCAGTGGATTGACGAACCCTGGCCCTGGGAAATTGAGTATTAGGGGGGATATCCATGTGGCTTTATGAAAAAAAACTCCAGTATCCTGTACGTGTATGTAAAAAAGACCTGCCCATGGCTAAATTTTTATTAACTCAGTTCGGCGGTCCCAACGGTGAACTCTCCGCTGCCGTCCGCTACCTCTCCCAGCGCTACTCCATGCCCACCGGCAGGGCCAAGGGGGTTTTGACGGACATCGGCACAGAGGAGCTGGCCCACTGGGAAATGATCGCTACCATGGTTTACAAACTGATGAAAGGAGCAACACCCCAGGAGATCCGCAGGGCAGGATTGGGTGGCTACTATGCCATCTGGGATAAGGGGATCTTCCCCAGCGACTCCAATGGTGTCCCCTGGACATCCGCCTATATCAACACCATGGGAGACCCCATAGCAGACCTCCATGAGGACATGGCAGCAGAACAAAAGGCCCGGGCAACCTATGAGAATCTGATCAACCTGACTGATGACCCGGATCTGGCGGACGGCTTGAAATTCCTGCGGGAGCGAGAGGTCGTCCACTTCCAGCGCTTCGGGGAAACACTGGATCACCTGCAGGGGTATATGAATGGGAAAAAGTATTATTAGGGAAGGCGTTCATGCAGCAATAAAGGCAATGCCATCAAATGATGAAAACAGAGGCCTAAGTTTTAGGGGTTGCAAAGCCAATGGAAGGTAGATTCTATATAATTCCCGGCCTCCGGCTTCTGGTATATATTATCACGGACAGGCGGCTTGCTTTTTAGTATAGCCGCCTAATTATTTTAGGGATGCATTGGGATCGGTTTATTTATTGGAACTTTTATGCGTTATACTGGTAATCTAGGACTATCAACCGGTATCCATATGCTTCCTTACCTTTCCCTGCTTTTTATCCTGAATTCCCGCGTTTTTATACCTATGTGCTTGAAACATCTATAAACACTGCATTTCTTGCTCCTCATAGGTATAATAATTTATACCTATGAGGAATAAAAAACTTTTGAAATCTCTTGTATCATGCGGATTAAGAGACTCATAGGTATAATTTTCCGGGAATCCAGGTAACTAAAGCATCACCGCCAAAGAGAGCAATTACAATATTGGTGTCTAAAAGAAAGCTACCACTCATCTGATATCTACCTGCTCACA
>NZ_CDRZ01000176.1 GCF_000946815.1 Syntrophaceticus schinkii
TAAGGCTTTCGAGGAAAAGGGTCGCTTATTTACGAACGTCTTTCAATTTCTTCCTTAGTTATGATTGTCTTATCGTTCTCTTTCATCACTTTTCTGTAGTATTTCGAAGGAGTTCCAAAGGTATCTGAACGCTCAGATCACTGAGAAATATGGACGCAATACGAAAACGATCTATTACGATGTAACAAATTTTATTTTGAGATCGATGAAGAGGATGAGTTACGCAGGTTGGGACTGAGCAAAGAGAAACGCCGCGACCCCATTGTGCAGATGGGTCTGGCGATGGATGCGGACGGGATCCCGCTGCATTATGATCTGTTTCCGGGCAATACGACGGATAAGGAGACCTTCCGGCCGGTCATCGGCGAGGTCAGAAGAAACTATGATACCGGCAGGATTATTGTTGTCGCTGACATGGGGATTATTACGGGTGATAATATTTTTTATCTTCAAGGCAAGGAGAAGGGGAGAAATTTTAACGGTTATGTCTTCAGTTTTTCGGTCAGGGGTGGTACCAAGGCTTTTAAGGAGTATGTCCTCTCTGATAAAGGCTATCTGGATAAAGACGGCAAACGCCCTGATGAAGACACGGATTTCAAGCTCAAAAGCAGGGTGATCGCGCGTGATATCAATGTGACGCTGTTAAGCGGGAAAAAGGCCAAGAAAACCGTGTATGAGAAGCAGGTGGTCTTCTGGGGAAAAAAGTATGCCTTGAAGGCTCGGAGGGAGCGCGAGGATGTCTTGAAAAAGGCTCATGATCTGGCGGCTAATCCTCAAAAGTATTCGAAGGCCACAGCTTACGGCGCAGCCAAGTATGTGAAGAACGTGAAGTTTGATAAAAAGACAGGCGAAATTCTTCAGGTTAAAGACCATCTTGTCTTTGATGCTGCAAAAGTAGCTGAAGAGGAAAAGTACGACGGCTACTACGCTATTGTCACCAGTGAACTGGATATGTCGGATACTGAGGTGATCGATACTTACCGCGGTCTATGGCAGATCGAAGAGACTTTCCGTGTTACTAAGGGGGTGCTGGAAACGCGGCCGGTCTATGTGTCGCTTGAGGATCACATTAACGCTCACTTTCTCACTTGTTTTTTAGCTCTCACTATTTTACGAATAATGCAAAAGAAAACGGGCCGGCTTTTCTCTGCTGAAAGGATTGTTGAATGTCTCAACAAGATTTCCTGTTCCAATGAGCAGGACAATGTTTATTTGTTTGATTACAGAAGTGTGATCTCAGATGCTATCGGGCAAGCGCTGG
>NZ_CDRZ01000177.1 GCF_000946815.1 Syntrophaceticus schinkii
ATAGGTTTAAAGAACTGCGAAAAGAAGCAAAATAACATTAAAAAGAGCTTTCCGAAAAGACAGGACTGTCCAATTGGTTATTTAAGCAACTTGGAGCGCAACATTTCTAGCCCTACACTGGAATATATGCAGCGGATCTGTGAGATACTTGGAGTCAGCATTACTGATCTGCTTATACCCCAAAAACAAGAGCATATTATTGTAAGAAAAGCTGATAAAATAACCATTATTGAGAACGATTTTTTTAAAGTGTGAGTCTATAAACTATGGCAGATACAATATGGAGTGCCTGTGTATAACCCTTCATCCGGGGGCCTCTTTTAATGATGAAAACATGGGGCGATGCCTACGATGAACTGGGAATTGTGGTACAGGGCTCTATGGAGATTTCTATAGGCACAAACATTTATACATTATACGAAGGTGATTCATTCTATATATGTTCAAATACTCCGCATTCCATGTCCAACTCCAGTGAAGAGGATTGTATCAGCTATTGGGTTATGAAAAAATCTTAATCTAATATAGCAAGTTAGAGTTATCTATCAATTAGGTTTGCCATACATACAGAAAAGCCGCCAGTTATTGTGCTGGTGGCTCTTTTATATGGTAGATAAACCATTATTTCATAATTATGAATTATATATTGACAAAACATTTTGTGAGCAGTAGAATGAAAAAAAGCAAAATTTCATATATCTGAAATAGTCGATAAGTGTTATAAATGTAATATATTCTCGGCAATATTTCACAATTATGAAAAGATGAGCTGATGAAAGCAATCTCTAATATTATATTAATGGATAAAAAGGAGAAGTTAATATGTATTACGTTGGTAGAGATCGCAATATTGACCTTATTAAAGCAAGACCAGGCAAAAGCTGCTATGGAATGGGTCTTGGAATTATGATTTTGGACGAGGTATATCCGGGTTTTCCGGGAGATGTGAGAAACGCAAGCGCATACAATTTCCCAATTCAGTACGATATTGTGAAGGGTATTGACATTTATAAGTTGGTTTGGTCAGAAGACAAAACTCATTGCAGACAGCCGATATTGGAGGCGGCAAAACGTCTGGAGAAGATCGGCTGCAGAGCAGTTGCAGCAGAATGCGGATATTTTGCATACTTTCAGCAGGATGTAGCCGGATATGTGGATATACCAGTATTCATGTCCAGTCTTTTACAGGTGCCAATTATCCAGCAGGTAATTGGTAAGAATAAATCCGTCGCCATTATTGCCGCCCAGAAGCGTTTTCTAAAAGATGAGCATCTGAAAAATGTTGGCATAGACCTGAACAGCAACTTTATTGTGGCAGGTGCGCAGGATGAATATAACTGCAAGGAATTTGATAATTTGTGGAACGTACAGGTTCGCAAGCCTCTCCCTGAAGCATATTTTGAAAAAGCACAGGATGAAATGCTGAAGATGTGCACAACCCTTGTTGATAAAAACCCATCAATTGGTGCATTTTTGTTTGAATGCACAGGTATGCAGCCCTTTGCAAGAGGAGTACAAGCTCAAATCGATTTGCCTGTGTTCAGCTGGGGAACCTTGCTGGAATATGCCTATTCTGTAGTAAACCACAGAGATTATTACGGCCACGTCTAAATAAATCTATGTAATCCTGATGTATTTCTGTTGGCCAGTATTAAGCGGTAATTCTTAAAAAATAATCCTAAAGAAAGAGAGGTTTTAATGGTGCAAGAGGTTTATTGTTGCCTCTCACTCAATTTGACGCTGCAATTCTCACCGCCAATAACGGAAGAATTATAGCGACAGTCTGCCATAAAGTTGAGAATTCAGGTGCCAATCAAAGTCTAGCTAGATAATGCCAGTCAGTGTGCATAGTGTGGATAATGTAGAGATCCCCCAGCACCCAAACCAAACCTGTCATGGATACTGAGAGGATCCTTACCCTTTAATTACCTTACCCCGCTGTCGCACGCTGCCTTTCCATATCAGCAAGAATACGCCCGATACTCTTTGTCCTCAACCACATCCACTGCCCCTTTGCTGTGCCATTCGTAGAGGCATACGTGCAAATATGATTTATCAATCGGTGAATACCTGAGTTT
>NZ_CDRZ01000178.1 GCF_000946815.1 Syntrophaceticus schinkii
TCGCAGATGTAGATTCGGAGATTGTCCCAACAGCCGTGGAAATTGAAGTGGCGGTTCCCAGCCAGATATGGCATAATGGGTTTGGGAAACAACCAAAACCATACAGGGAGGTTACCGCCAATGTCAGCATACCACAAGAAGGCCGATCAGTCGATAGAAAAGAGTGTTTACCCGTTACCAATGGAGCAATTGACTCTATCAGATTTACGGGAAGCTGTGAAAGGACGATTTAGCAGTTTCTGTACGGCTGTTGGAATTCAAGCATTAGTGACACTGATGGATCAAGATGTTGAATCCATGGCAGGTCCGAAGGGCAAGCATAATCCTAACAGGACAGCATACCGCCACGGTTCCCAAGCCACCACCATTCCGTTGGGAAATCAGCGTCTAGCCATTGAACGACCTCGAGTGCGATCTATTGAAACCAATCAGGAGTTGCCCATAGCCAGCTATGAGGCGTTTGCTAATGATGATCAACTGCTGCAAGCAGCATTAAACCGTATGTTATACGGTATGTCTGCAAGAGACTATGGATATGGAATTGATGACTACAGCGATGTAGCCGAAACCTCCGGCACATCCAAAAGCACAGTGAGTCAGCGGTTCATTAAAGCAAGTACTAAAGAAGCGAGAAAGGTGCTCAGCCGCCGGTTTGATGAAAAAAAGATCCCCGTCATTCTAATCGACGGCATCGTTCTTGGTGATTACACCGCTATCGTAGTTATGGGCATTACCAGCGACGGAGAAAAGCTCATCATGGGTGTACGTATTGGCTCAACAGAGAACGCTCAAGTATGCCGAGATCTGCTGACTAATCTTATTGATAGAGGGTTACAGTATGAGCAAGGATTGTTGGCTGTCATAGACGGTTCCAAGGCTCTTAGAAAAGCCTTAAAAGATGTGTTTGGACAGAAGGTACTGATCCAGCGTTGCCAGGTGCACAAGATGCGTAACGTTTTGGATTACCTGCCTAAGCATAAACGCGACTGGGTGAAACGTAAACTGAGAAAGGCTTGGACATCGGAAACGGCTGAAGAAGCCACACGGCAGCTTCGTAGCCTGGCCACCAGCCTTCAAGTCGACTATCCAGATGCTGCAGCAAGCCTACGTGAAGGTCTAGAAGAAACTGTCACCATTTTGAAGCTGAATGTGCCAGCTCTTCTGCAGAGAAGCCTGCGTTCAACGAATGCTATTGAATCCAGCTTTAGTATGGTGTCCAAAAACATAAGGAACGTGAAGAACTGGAAAAACGGCACTATGGTACAGCGCTGGGTCTCTTCATCGTTGCTCGATGCCGAAAGCCGAGCCCATCGCATTTCAGGATACCGCTCCATGAGCATCCTGATCACTGAAATTTCAGCGGTTAACAATCCGTTGTTGACATAGATGGACATAGAGAAAGAGCAAATCAGCGTAAT
>NZ_CDRZ01000179.1 GCF_000946815.1 Syntrophaceticus schinkii
AACCTGGAGGACCATTGTAACCAATAAACAAACCCCAGTAGTACCAAGTACCATGGAAAACCAGTAATTTTAACTGCTCTTTACAGCAAAGATAAAATTTCAATTATAGTATGCTTGCGGCTCAGCTTTTACCCCCCCCGAAACAAAACGTAACGCACGAAGCCGACCCATCTCAACCTGCTCATAGGAGAGGATATACTGCCCTCTGCCAGCAACTAGCATTTAGATTTATTGAACCTTTTTTTAAAAGCAAGAGGCGACATCCCTACGTTTTTCTTAAAGACCCGGGAAAAATAGTTAGCATCTTCATACCCTACAGTTCCGGCGATAACAGAAATGGACAAGTCACTTCCCTTTAAAAGATCCTTTGCTTTATTTATCCTGGCCTCAGTGAGATAAGAGGTAAAGGTTTGCTTCTGTTCCTCTTTAAAAATATGAGAAAAATAAGAGGGGCTTATGTGAACCATTTGGGCAACACCTTCAAGGGTTAGGGGTTGGTGATAATTAGTTGCAATATACTCAACCGCATCCCGCGCCAATTGACGAGCATCCTTTAAACCATCGCCTGTAGATGGTTTAAAGTGGCGGAAACCTATATTGCCGAGGGCATAGAGTGCTTCACCAAGCATCCGGATCTCTTCATGGCTTTTCACAGGTATTTCCTGATAGAACTGCCTTAAGAGTTCCTGATTCAGCCCTAAATCCTGTAGCTTCTCCAAAACCTGTGTAGTGCTACAAGAAGGAGTAATGACCTCCCCTGTTGCCAGTGCTCCAAAAGAACCTGCATCACCTTGCAGAGGAACAGCAAGAACAAATAACCCTGCGTGGCAGGGAAAGAGATGGTAAGTCCCCTTGTCAAGATGAGCACACCTGACAGCAGTTTCCCGGCATCTCCTGTACCCCAAGGGGTGGGAACGAACAAGACCGCAGAACCTGCTCTGCTGCTTTTTAACAGGGGTGCAGATATAGGTGCCGGAGCAGTCGACAAATTTGACCCAAATCCGGTGAAGCCAACTCAGGCTTTCCAGAGCTGGCTGAATGGCATCAAAAACCCCCGGCAGGAATGTGTTCCCTATGACCATAATAATCACCCCCCTTCATCCTATTCGCTGGGGTTAAAGGTTTTCCTTTCGAGACGTCAAGTGCGTAAAATGACTGGGCCGTTAACACCTAAGACAAACCTGCTCAAATCTTAACACCGCATAAAAGAAAGGAATCTTGGCGGGATGTTAACTTGAGATGACCCGGCTTAATAGTAATTGTTGCATAAGTACTCATGGACCTACAGGATACAAAAACTGCAATGGGATTTTTCAGGGGTAATTGTTGCCTTATGTTCCCACAGGCGCCCAGGTTAATACCCAATGTAGACTCTATGCCGCCCTGGCACCACCGACAGAGGATGAAAACAGTGGCCAAAGTCAATGTCAAGGAACCTGGGAAAATGATTTTTCACAACTTCCAGACCTCCGACATCTAGTTTCCGACCTCTATTTTCAGGAAAGACCCCTAACTAAACTTATTACATGTATGCAGGAAAAAACTCGTGCTATTTTCGTAAAATAATCCAGAATAATAGAAAGACTATCTAGAGACACCGGTGCGCCAAACCGCTAATATAAAACCAGCAAATATTTATTTTAAGGGGGCACAAGTTATGTCATCAGAGAAGATAACTTTAAAAGAAGTGGATGAGATCTGTATAACAATTTTGATGGATAACACCGTTGATCTGTTAATGGCTGATCGTAATATCGCCCAGAGGTTTCATGTCGGTAAAGACCGCGTTACAACCATTGCAGAGCATGGTTTTTCTGCATTGGTCAGGGTGAGATGTGGAGACAAACAGGAAACAGTTTTGCTTGACACAGGAATTAGCCCTGGTGGAGTACTTCACAACATGGAAGTATTGAATGTCGAAACATCTGAAATCCAGGCAATTGTCCTCAGCCACGGTCACAACGACCATACTATGGGGCTGCCGAACCTTCTGGAACGGATGAGTCCAAAAAACGTACCTGTAATTGTGCATCCGGATGCATTTCTTGAGAGAAAAATTGTATTTCCTGATGGAAGTGAGTGGAATATTTCAGGCCCCAGAATAAATGATTCAAAGCAAAACAAGTTTACATTCCTTAAGAAGAACGGCCCAACCTTACTGGCTCATGATAGAATTCTCATATCCGGCGAAATTGACCGCATTAACGATTTTGAAAAAGGATTTCCGCTTCATTACACAAAACGTTCAGGCAAATGGGAGCAAGACCCCTTAATCAAGGATGATCAATGCCTTATAGTAAACGTGCGCAACCAGGGTCTGGTAATCATTACCGGCTGCGGGCATGCGGGAATTGTCAATTCCATCTGCTATGCCCAAGCCTGACGGGAATCAGAGATGTCTGCGCAGTAATCGGGGGATTCCATCTTACGGGAGGAATTTTTGAGAAAATCATCCCTGCCACAGTAGCTGAATTGAAAAGAATCAATCCCCGTTACATAATGCCCGGTCACTGCACCGGTTGGGCAGCAATACATAAAATTGCAAATGAGATGCCAGAAGCCTTTATTCCAAATAATGTTGGCACTAAGCTCTATATTACGGGGTTCTAATCAGGGCAGACACCCGCCCGAGTAACACTGGCAGAGAATGCAAACAATAGCAAAACATTGAATGCATCGGGCATCAGAAAAGGCAAGGACAGGGACAGGCTCCGTTCTCTCTTCCCCGCCCTTCCATTGGGGTGTTCCCTTTCAACCGAAATGTTGTGATGAAAGCCACCCGCACCTACCTTTTTCAGAAAATCAGAGAACTACAGCTCCAGGGGAGGCGAATCTTCGGCATCCACATCGAGGTCTTCAGCGCCTATAGAACCAACGATGCAGATTCACCTGAATATACCTGCCAGGCAGCGCTGGTTAACGCCCTGGCGCAGAGCATTATCAAGTCATTCAAGTTAAAGCAGAGTTATTGACAAAATTAGCGATTTCAAAGATAAGGGCCATTCGACGCAATGTAAAAAGCTCTTTACATTTCAGTGTGCCATGACTATAATAAATGTAAAGACTACTTTACATGGGGAGGTTATTTGGATGTCCTTTTTAAAAAAGTTAGGTTTTGAAAAAGGCGATGAACGCACAATTTATATTGGCTTTCATGCCGGACGGGTTACCTTCATATTTACAACAGCTGTCCTGCTTGTCTGGTCGCTGCAAGAAATATTGAGCACAGGCAGCTTATCGATTCAATTTGCTGTTCTTTGTGCATCTCTGGTTGTTTTCTGGTTATCGTACATCTACTATACAAAGAAGTTCGGTGGAAAATGAAAAATAAACTGAAGGAACTGCGGCAAGAACGCAATCTGACACAGGAAGAACTTGCACAGGCACTAGGTGTAACCAGACAGACAATCATTGCTGTTGAGAACGACAAGTATGACCCGACTTTCAGGTTGGCATTGAAGATTGCACAGTTTTTTGAAGTTTATGTCGAGGATATTTTTATATTAGAATGATACGCGGAAGACGCGGGGACGGTTCTCGCGTCTCACTCGCGTCTCAGCCGTTGGATAAAGAGATGCATTCGTTGCTTGAAGATATACAGCAAAAACCGTCTCCTTGCCACCGATCCGCTTTTAAACGCGGTGATACCGGGCATAGACTTTGCCTGCTGGCTACGGATCCTCTCGCTAATTTGAATAAAGCAATAAAGCAAGCCTGGCCCTGCCTTATGTCAGCTTAATAACCTCACCTGAATGAGAATGAAGCGAAACTCCCTCTTGATTATTGGCTTTTAAATGCTGAATAAGGTTTTCTCTTTGCAGAGTGATAATATCATTATAATTTCCATAGTGGTTTAATATCTTATCTGCTAAACCCGGTATGTTCTTGCCCGATACAGGCATTGTGCAGTATTGCCTGATAGATTTTTCGAAGAGGGAGCCATCCTGAGCTTGTTTATATTCTTCCAAAACATAACTGCCTTCATCGCTTTTACGATAGGTTATTGCTGCGGGAATAATGCCGCCCGTTTCTTCAGATAAAGCTTTATCATAAAGCCTATATGTTGCGCTGTAAGTGGTCACAAAAACCTTAAGCTTATTACCCTCTTTATAGCTCCCAAAAATTTTAGGAGCAGCAATAGTAAAACCGTGGCGGGGGTCAGAGTGCTGCATTACTTCTGTGTCATAAACCAGTTTTTCAATATGGTTGCTGCCAGCGTAAACAAAATCGGGAAGCTTCGTTTCTTGCCGAATAGACAAGGAAGAAAACCACTCCTGCGGTGACAATGTTTCATCAGTTACGTTGTTCCTATTGCCCAAAATCTGCTTGCATAATCTCATCATAATCTGACCGCGCAAATCGTCGTTCCCACCCTTTTCAAATTGAGCAAGCATATAGTATAGAGCTTCTTCACCTTCTTTTAAAATATCTCCATATTCATCCTGATGGGCATCCATATAATCTTGCGGATTTGAAGATCCCTTTGGGGAGGACACGATAATTTCTAATTTTTTCTCTACCACTGCTGAAATCCGATTATCTGCACCGCCGACATCACTAGAGGAATAATCCAACATACCCAGGAATTTTGCGAATTCTTCTTGGCTTTGAGCAAACTGACGCACATCCCCGCCCATGTGGTCATTAGCCCAATCCCTTGTATACTGCATCAGATAATCATTTCTATCATCTGTTAATTTAAAATCGACACTGTCAACATTCCCGATCAGTGAAAACATTATAATTGCATTTTTCTCGAAAGCTGCCTGATGCGGCAATTCAGCATAGTACTCTCTTGTTTCTGTATCTGTCTTTAAATTTACTGTAACAGCATATGGAGCGCTTTCGGTATGAAGTTCAAGATAATCATAGTTAACTTTATCTGGAAAATTGAGCAATCTTATGATGTTACTAACCTTTGAGGCATCACCCACATATTCTGTTTTGTATTTTAAAAACTGTTCAGCAGGGGTCAAAATCTTCACTTTATCTTTCGGATTTGTCACCAATCCGATCAGCGCAAGAGCTACCACAACGACCGCTACAATAATTACCCAAAACGCCGGTTTTTTGTAATTGAGGATGTTTTTTATTCTTGATTTTACATTGCTTTCGCCAAAAGCTAAGGGAATTATTAAGCCGCTTTGTTTTGCGGAAAGAGTAAGCAGTGCAGTGGAGTAGCTCCCCCGGACATCTTCATCTGTATCTCTCATAACACTTTCATCGCAGGACATTTCCATATCCTTTGACATAAGGAAGTAACAAAACCAGATCAATGGATTGAACCAGTGCAGGGTAAGTGCCAGATATGCCACAGGTTTTATAAGATAGTCATAGCGTTTAATATGTGTCTGCTCATGTTTTAAGATATAGTCCAGCCCATCTCCGGTAATTCCTGTGGGGATATAAATTCTCGGTTTTATCAATCCCAGAACAAAAGGGGTTTGAATGCGGTCCGTTTCAAAGATATTATCTTTGACAAAGGTAGCAACACTAAGTCGATGCTTTAATCTGAAATAGCTCACTGCTCCATAACACAAGAGAACAGCGATGCCCACAAGCCAGATTATAGCTGTAATATCCATGACAATAATCATAGGATCTGCGCTTGCCGCCGGATTTACAGGTGATGCATTGTTGATTATTTCCATTCCACTGTTAATGGCAGGAGTTTGCGAATAGACTATCTCCTGTGGAATAGAAGCGGGTTTTGAAGGTATCAAGCTTAAACTGCTTTCCAACGAAAATGGACAGATGAGACGAAACAGAACGACCAACCAAAGGGCATACGAAAAGACCCTGGGTGCTTTTTTGAGGAACACCCGGACAAGCATAACAGCCAAGGCTGCATAGCTTGCAGTAATGCTCATCTTAAGTATGGGAATGAATAAATCGGTCATTTCACCGCCTCCTCTATCATTTTCTTAATTTCCTGCGCCTCCTTTTTGGATAGTTTCTTGTCTTGCAGGAAGGTTGCCAGAAATGCTGGAAGCGAACCGTCAAACGCCTTCTCTAAAAGAACATCACTCTCGTATTTTTGCACCTGTTCCCTTTTGACCAGTGCAGTAACTGTAGCGTTTTCATTTTTCAGGATACCCCGTTCGGAGAGCTTTCGAATCATATTGTAGGTGGTGGGCTTTTTCCAGCCCAATTTGGAATGGCATATTTTTGAAAGCTCTGTAGAGTTTATCGGCTCAAACTCCCAAATAATATCCATAAATTTATACTCCGCATCAAAAAGTTTGCATTTTTCCATCTAAATAACCCCCTTGGTTTGCTATAACAAACCTTTGTGAGATTAGTTTATCAGGACAAACCTTATTTGTCAAGATGCCCCGGGGATGCACCGGGGACGGTTCCTTTTGCATTTCTGAGATGATGCAACGGGGACAGTCCCCCTTGCACGAGCCTCTTCGGAATTAGCATGAGGCAGTGCCTGCAAGCTGCCATACCTCCGGGTTCTAGCATCTATTTTTCAAGCAGCAATAAAGCAAGCCTTGCAAAATGAGATGTGGGAAGTGGGAAGCGGGAAGTTGGAAATGGGAATAGATGTCGGAGGTCGGGAAAATAATTGTCTTGTTGCGTGGACGTAAAACCCACGAATTTCCGAAACACTTGCTGACCTGAATAAAGCAAAAGTAAGTTTGGCAAAAATGGATGTCAAAGGCCGGATGTTGGAGGCTGGAAAAATAAGGTGCATAAATGGTGACTGTCACCTGGCATTTGTCACCTGGCATTTTCCCTGGTGAATAAGGCGAGTATTCAAGCCTGCCCTTGACATGACGATTTAAATATACAAATTAAATGTAAGTTCTGTTAAGCTCTAGCGTAGTTAATATAGAGCCGATTCCGGAAGAGGAGAAACATGTGAAGGAAAACTTAACTGATCTGAGCCGTGAGGACAGTTCTCGCACGAGACGCGGGGACGGTTCTGCTGTCTCGCTGCTGTCTCACAATCTGAGACGCGGGATACGATGGGACGGTTTTGGTGTCCCCACTGGCGTCTCAAAAATGGGAGGGGTTTACGTGAAAAATATTTTTCAACACTATTTGTATCGCCGCTCTTGCGGCGAGATGGAGGTTTGCATGAAATGCAGACTTTCCATCTGCCTGATGGCCTTTATTTGCCTGTCGCTGGTGTTTTCCGGGTGCGCATCCACAGGCGGAACCTGCGAAGCATCTGACCTGATGGCCGATATCCATGCGGCTAAGCGACCAGCATCGCCGGCTCCGCCAGATGAAGCCATCAGCAAGGAAATCAATCGGTTTTCGGCTGAACTGTTAAAAGCATCCGCCGCTAATGAGGGTAATGTTATGATTTCGCCGGCATCAGTCTATCTGGCACTGGCGATGACCCTGAACGGCGCCGATGGTGAGACCAAGGCAGCAATGCTGAAGGTTCTGGCTGATGAGGGGTTGACGGTCGACATGATCAACAAAGCAAGCCGCAACTGGACCAATCTGCTGACAAAAACAGGCAGCAAAACGACATTGACAATCGCCAACTCGATCTGGTTCGACGATAATTTCACACCATACAAGCCGTTCCTGCAAAGCAACGCCGACTTTTTCGCTGCCGATGCACGCAAACTTGATTTCCAGGATAAAGATACGCCGCAGATCATCAATGACTGGGTTAAGGATGCTACCAGGGGCACGATCGACAAAATCGTCGAGTCGATCGATCGGGATGTAGTCATGTACCTGATCAACGCCATCTATTTCAAATCCGACTGGCAGACACCCTTCGAAAAAAATAATACCCGCGACCGGACATTCACCACACCAAACGGTACTGTCAAGACGGCGTTCCTGCACCGGATCGGCCAGATGGCCTACTTCTCCGATAACGAGGCCACCGGTATCGCGCTTCCGTATGATGACGGACAGTTTGCCTACTTTGCCCTGCTGCCTGATGGTCAGACGACACCACGCCAATGGCTCGCCAAGCAGGATCAGGCATCCCTGTTCGATAATATCGCCGGAATGATATCCCAAAAGGCCAATTCCAATGTTGAACTCGCCATGCCGAAGTTCGAGGCGCACTACGAGGACAGCCTGCTCAATGAGCTGACACAGCTGGGCATGGAGATCGCCTTCGACCCAAACCGAGCTGATTTTTCGCAGATGAACGAACAGCACACCAAGGACCTGTATATCAGCGAGGTCGTGCACAAAACCTTCATCAGGGTTGATGAGAAAGGCACCGAAGCCGCAGCCGTGACCTCTGTTGTTGAAGATAAAAGCTGCATGCCGATATCCAACAAACAGCTGATATTAGACAGACCATTCCTGTACGGTATCATGGATCTCAAGACAGGCATGCCGCTCTTTGTCGGCATCATGGAGAATCCGGCGGCAAAGTGAAGCTTTGCGTCTTTTGATGACAACGGGATGTATTGAACAAAACTCTAACTCACAATATGATAATAAGTTCTCGCAGTCAGGGCATAGACGATGACATAAAAAACTGCGAAAACAAGGATAGTTACAGCTGTACACCCGGCATAAAGCTGTACATTGGTCAGATTTAATACTTCAAGCATTTTAGTTATTACTTTAAAGGCAAATGCTATATGAATTACCGCTGTGACCAGGGGCAAGAAAAACACAGTTAAGACCTGGCTCTTGATAGCCTGCTTAACTTCAGCACGACTCATACCCACCTTTTGCATAATTTCAAAACGCTCCCGGTCATCATAGCCTTCAGCGATCTGTTTATAGTAGATGATCAACACAGTAGCCATAATAAACAACAACCCTAAAAATATGCCGATAAAAAACAACCCGCCATAAAGGGAATAAAAGCTTTCCCTTGAGCTTTCTGCTCCCTCAACATAACCATCTGCCTTAATCTCCTGTACAGCTTTTTGCAGTGTACTGACAAGGCTTATTTGGGCATCTCTGTCACCGTCAACATCAAAGGCGTAATGGTAGGAAAGCTCCCCCATATCACCCTGGACAGCGCTGAGTGAGTTATATATCTGTTGGATAGTATCAAAATCGTCAACAATTAGATAGTAACTGTTATTCACCATGGCAGACATTCTGCCCTCTGTTTCCAAAGTGGGCAGCCGGTCTTTGATGGACAGCTCAAAGCCGTTAAAGCTTATAGTGTCACCAGGAAGATCCCCCCGCAGAGTATAGAGAAGCGCCTCACCACTGGACAGGGATACAGATTTGTTCTCCATTTTGTTATAATCATCAGCTGTAATACAGACCACAATTGCGATATTATCAAAAACATAATTACCTGAATGGTCAGCGGTAAAGCTGGCGCCGTTTTGGAGTGTAGTAAAGCTCATCGGGCGATAGCGGATAACATCCTTTTGAGAAATATCAGCAGCTTTCGCCTGCTCTTCAATGGCAGCATCCAACTTGATTGCTTGCTCATCTGAAACATTTAAAGCGCTGACAATAATATTTCTGGGATACCTGGTGCGTAAGACATCCTCCATTCCTATATACATGGAAACTGTTGTGGAAAGCATCACAATCACTGCTGTGGAAAGGATGCAGATGTTGGCAAGTCCTGTGGCATTCTGCTTCATACGATAAATCATGCCTGAAACCGGGATAAAGTGTTTTAACTGATAATAATACTTATTATTCTTGCGCAGCATTTTCAACAGTGCAATACTTCCCGCATTGAACAAACAGTGTGTTCCTATCATAGCCAAAACAACAGCAACAAAAAAGAGTTGTAGTGCTGCCAGTGGAGATTCAGTGGTCAAGGCAATATAATACGCAATACCCAGTGTTACTACACCAATGATGGCTATTAGCCAGTTGGCCCTTGGCTCTTTTTCGCCTACATTCCCGCCCTGCAGCAACTCAATAGGCTTGGACCGAAACACTTGAAAAATATTATTAATAAGATTTAGTATAAAAATTCCGCCAAACAAAACTGTTGTATAAATCACGGCAGCAATTGGTATCTCAAAGCCAAAGGTTACTTCAAAAGAAATGATCTTAAAGAGCAGCAGAATCATCAGCTTGCTGAAGAGGATTCCTGCCGCAAGCCCTACGCATAGACTTATCACTGCAGCAAACAGGGTTTCCCAGAACATAATTTTGGCAATATGCTTCTTCTCCATACCCAGAATATTAAACAGGCCAAATTCCTTTTTGCGCCGTTTAATTAAAAAACTATTGGTATAAAATAAAAATATCACCGAAAAAACGGCAATTACCCCTGCTCCCAGGGATAAGACAGCCCTTAAACTTGCGCTGTCGCTGAGATTGCCTATATCTTTGGCCACCACTAAAAAGCGCATATTATAAAACATCATGATTGTACAGATACAGGTTAATAGATAAGGAATATATGTTTGCGCGTTCTTTTTTAGATTATTTACTGCGAGTTTGAGATAAAAAAATCTATTCATTTCGGACACCACCTGTCGTGAGCAGGGTGAGTGTATCGGAAATTTTCTGATACATCTCTTCATTGGACAAAGAAGCTTTGTAAAGCTGATGGAACACCTCACCATCCTTGATAAAGAGAACCCTTTGGGCATGGCTTGCATTTTTTATGCTGTGCGTAACCATCAGAATGGTCTGCCCATCATCATTTATTTCGTTAAACAGTCTTAACAATTCACTGGAAGCACGAGAATCAAGGGCACCTGTTGGCTCATCCGCAAGAATCAGCTCTGGTTTTGTAATCAGTGCGCGGGCGATAGCTGTTCTCTGTTTTTGGCCGCCCGATACCTCATAAGGAAACTTTTTCAGAATATCTTCAATGCGGAGTCTTTTCGCAATAGGGTTTAGCCTTTCATTCATCTCATCATATGATTTCCCCGCCAAAACAAGCGGTAAAAAGATATTGTCCTTGATAGAAAAGGTATCAAGTAAATTAAAGTCTTGAAAAACAAAGCCTAAATTATCCCGTCTGAAAGCTGATATTTCCTTCTCTTTAATCGATAAAATACTTTTTCCATTCAATAACACCTCACCGTTTGTCGGCTTATCGAAGCCTGCAATAATATTAAGCAGTGTCGTTTTGCCTGAGCCGGACTCCCCCATAACAGCAACATACTCACCCTGCTCTATGGAAAATGTCACATTGGTCAAGGCCTGGACCGGATTTCCACCAAACCTTGTTGTATAAATTTTCTTTAAGTTATTGACCTCTAAAAGCGGCATTGTTATTCCCCCAGTATTCATTCATTTAATCAATAGTAGCAAAAAGAGAAAATGATGAGCCATTGTTCTAGCTTACATTTTCTCTTTCAATCTTACATTTCAGTAAGGTTTGAGTTAATCTGCAGCTATATCAGCAGTATCAAGCCCGATTTTCACTTTAGTACCCTTACCGACCACAGATTCAATGGTAATGGTGTGTGACATTTTATTTAAAATCTGCTTACAGAGAAAGAGCCCGATTCCGGTAGACCTTTTATCTGACCGACCAATGTACCCCGTAAAGCCTTTTTCAAAAACCCGCGGCAGATCCTCCTGTTCAATGCCGATCCCTGTATCCTCGATCACTAATGTATCAGGTAATCCACTATCCATATAAATGGAGATTTCACCGGCACCGGTGTATTTTAAGGCATTAGACAGTATCTGTTCCACAACAAAAACCAGCCACTTCTCATCGGTCAAAACATTACAATTTAAATTCCCGTAATTCAGCTTGATCTTTTTGCGGATAAAGAATTTTGAGTATTTTCTTATCGCTTGTTTCACAATATCATCAAGTGAATACCTTTTGAACATTAAATCAGAACTCATATTCTCCAGGCGCAGATACTGCAGCACCATCTCCACATACTGTTCCACCTTAAACAGCTGCTCCAAAAGCTCACTATTTATGTCAGACTGCTCTGACTGCAGAAGCAGCCGCATGGCAGCAATAGGTGTTTTGATCTGATGAGCCCAGGTGGTGTAATAATCCACCATATCGGCAAAATCCTTTTCCTTCTGATTGATAATCTCTGTGCGGTCGTGATCAATTATTTTAATTAAATCCTGATAATCATCTTCAATCAGGTCCTTTGCGGTGGGAAACATATAATCAGAAACGGTAATACTATTTCTCAAATTCTCAAGCATGGTGTGCCTTTTATAAAACCCCGCAAAATCAATAATGGTAATTACTAAAATAAAAACACCTGCCAGAAGATAAGCATAGCCTACAGCTTCCCAAGGCAGGGAGTAGAGTGAAAAAACCAATAAAAAAATGCCGAAGGACACCAGGACAGTAACAACAACTGTCATCTTTCCTTTCAGATATGCACCTAAAATACATGCAAATTCTTTTAAGATCACTCCACAAGATAACCAAGGCCTTTCTTGGTTTTAATGAAATTATCAAGCCCTGCTTCTGCCAGTTTTTTGCGCAGGCGGGTTATATTAACTGTCAGGGTATTGTCATCAACAAAATTATCACTTTCCCAAAGGTGCTGCATGATCTCCTCACGAGAAACCACTTTCCCGTTGTTTTCCATCAGCAGCTGCAGAATTTTATAGTCATTCTTTGTCAGCTCTATTTTTTTATTTTGATAGGTCAGGGTTGCATCGCTGAGATTTAGGACAGCTCCATTGTGTTCAATGATATTTACCTGTCCTTGAAAAGAGTATGTACGCCGCAGCAGTGCTCCCACCTTCGCTGTAAGAACATGCAGATCAAAGGGTTTGACAATAAAATCATCCCCACCCATATTAATAGCCATCACAATATTCATATTGTCGCTGGCTGATGAGATAAAGATCACAGGTACCTTAGATATTTTGCGTATTTCACTGCACCAATGAAAGCCATTAAAAAAGGGAAGCATCACATCAAGCAGAACCAGCTGCGGCTCAAATTGGATGAGCTGCTCTATAATATTTTTAAAATCGGTAACATAGATAACATCATAATCCCATTTACTTAGATGATCCTTGATCGTTCTCGCAATGGTAATGTCATCTTCAATGATCATAATTTTATACATAGACATTCCTCATAAACATTCCTCCAGCAGGCAGTTTACACCCTTGTGCCATGTACACTTTTATAGATATAGTGTCATCAGGTGTTGACTTTTTAAAACCATAAAACCCACTGGCCTTGGATATTCTGAACAGAGGCAGTTCTAGACAGTGTTATATTATTAGACACTGTATAATAACTCTCCTTTTTTACCCCGCAGCGTTTCAGTCCCCGATTCTTTTTAGCACCAGGTCACCGCTCTCACAGTCCAGGTCATAAGCGATGACCGGGCATTTAACTTTAAGAAGGAAGAAGATCTTTTTGCCACTTATCTGACTCAGTGTTTCATAATTTGCCTGTCCCTTGGCAATAATCAGATCCGAGCGTTCAAATTCCTTTTGAAATGCGGGTGAGCAGGTTTCCAAAATGGTGCCGGGAGCATCACTGCCATTGTCGATCACTCGCAGCAAATCGCATAGTCCTGTTTCCATCGCATCTTCCATAGTTGCGTCATTGATGATTGGCTTCCCTTTTACGACATAGGTAATGTTGTCAGTGGGTACCACTTCAAGCAGCAGGTGATCAAAGACGATTTCACCGGCGTTATCACCAAGATAGAGGATCCTCGAACTTTCTTGAATGGCTTTTTCCAATTCTTCAGCTCTGTTATAGCGTAGGGGCTGATCAATACAGTCCTGCACTGTATTCCTGACCTCTTGATGGGTTATATCTGCTCTGGGACCAAAATCAATAATATTTCCCGCAATAGCAATTTTAACTGCAGTTTCAAACGGTTTCGCCGAATCTTGAATTATTTTGCGCATTTCTCCACTTCATATCTAAAGAGAGCTGATTGAATTCTTTTTCAAAGCGCGGTTA
>NZ_CDRZ01000180.1 GCF_000946815.1 Syntrophaceticus schinkii
GTTTAGCAAATCTTTTCTTCCAAGCCGCTGAACCCCGAGGTGTTTTAGTAAATAAGCGCAGGTCATCTTTTGGCTTCGTATAGATAACCCGTCCATAGGAAGAGGGAGAACAAGCCTGTCTGTGAGCGCACTTATCCAGGCATTTATACAAAGGACAGCGCCATTTTAAACGGTGACGCTTCTGATTAATACCCCAATACACCATCTTTAAACCTGCAAGACACACAGGTATGCCCTGCTCATTGAACTTTGCGGGAGGAAGAGAAGGCTGTCCTTTCCTTCGCTTATTCAAACAAATAAAAGGTTCAATACTATGAGCCGCAAGAAGCTTATAAATGTCATACGCATCATGAGCAGAATCAAGCAGAGCAGTGGTAAAGTGCAGTTCAGGATACAAGGCACGCATCTGGGCATAGGCAGCTACAAAAGTTCCGCTGTCATGGCGGGAAGCCTGAGTAATATGTAAAAGGATCGGCAGATCATGATCACTACCTGCTGCAGTCAAAGCGTAGAGAGAGTGTCCGTAGAACCAGCGTTCATGATAGCTGTCCCAGCCCCAGTTGGCAGTGGGGTTGGTATACAGTCGGGGACAGGAACAGCGATAAATACCCCGTTCTTTACACTGGCAGATCTTTTTACCGAAGGGGTTGGCACCCGTCTCAAGAGGGGCGCCATCGCCAGCGAACACAAAATTTTCGGGGTCACCACAAAGCCCCAGATCAAGCGATGGTTTTACGGCACACTCTTTTAAGATCTTCTGGAGCAAATGCTCAGGATTATCAGTAAAATCATAGCCATTAAGTACCTTATTCACCAATTCAGTAACAAGGCCTGGGATTTTATCAGGGAGCTTTTCACCCTTATCCGGTTTCTTATTACGTTTCTCTGGTTCACGCAGGACCCTAACTGGCTCATGCCCTAACCAAAACCTGTTTAGATAATCATAAAAAGTGCCAACACCGGGTACCGAACCCGGCTCAAAACCACAAGCAACAGCTAAGACGGGTTCAGCCTTTAAGCGTTTGACAAAAGAGGTAATTGG
>NZ_CDRZ01000181.1 GCF_000946815.1 Syntrophaceticus schinkii
TCGTAAGAGATCCCCCCAGCCACCCAAACCAAACCTGTCATGGATACTAGACGGATCCTTACCCTTTAATTACCTTACCCCGACCTGTGCCACGCTGCCTTTCCATATCAGCAAGAATACGCCCGATATCTTTGTCCTCAACCACATCACTGCCCCTTTGCTGTGCATCGTAGAGGGCATACGTGCAAATATGATTTATCAATCGGTGAATACCCTGAGTTGCTGAGTAGATCAACTGCAAAGCACTATCGGAAAATAAAAGGGAAGGGATCATCGAGTCCGCTCGTCTTCATCTGATGCCGAATGTAGTCTGCAGATTCCTCCTCAGTCAACCCGGTAAGATGGAAACGCAGTTGGATGCGCTGTGCTACAGCCTCAAACTTGTTCTTGCGCAAAGTCCTCCTCAATTCAGACTGACCCACCAGGATCAGTGTAAACAGGGACACAGAATCCATCTGCTGGTTCAAGGCAAAGCGTAATTCCAGGAGCATGGCCGGAGTAATATCCTGTGCCTCATCTATGATTACAACCAGAGATTTATCCCCTTGCTCTACCCTTGTACGCAGTACCTCTTCAAAAAGGCGTTTTGCTTTTGTCAGGGAGAATAAAGGCTCCTCACCCAGATGACGCAGCATTTCCCCATAGAAATCCCGTGGTTTCATCCCTGCCTGGCTTAAGTAAATAACTTGGTAGCGCATAGGATCAAGGGTTTGCACCAGATGGCGAACAAGTGTTGATTTCCCGCTTCCTACCTCCCTGTGAGTACTCCAAAATAACGGTGTTGGACCATCAACTGCATACGGGCAAGCGCTTCCATGTAGGCTGATGAACCGAATAACATTTCATTCTTGGGGTTCCGGGAAAAGGGAACGAGTTTATTCTCAGTTTCCATCTTCATCACCTCTGCTCTCATCAGGCTTTGGGGCAAAGGTTAGAGGAATACTCTTCCACCTTCACGTTGCTTTTCCTCAGCCAAATGAAAAAAACTCAGCTCACCTGTGTTCACTTCCCCGGGAGATGGCTCTATTTCCTGGATAGACTCGGATGGTTTTGTTTTTACCCGTTTGTGGACAGATCGATGAAGATCCGAGGGGTATGGCATCGGGAAAACGCTTACCATCAAACCACACCTGGATTACAGACAGATCAAAGGGGTCAAAGCGCAGCTTTACCTTTTCCCCCGAAAGCTCACAGGGTACCTCATAGATATTGCCGAAGACATGCACACAGCCGGTTTTATCAACTTTGCGATTTTCTTCCCAGAGGAAGATATCTGTCAGTTCACTGATGGGAACTCTTTTCATTGTGCGTTTGCTTGCAGTTGCCCTGGCAAGCGGAGTCTGACCTGTGCCACCATGCTTGCGGATATGGTAGTAACCATCCAGCCATGCTGTTAAAGCATTGTTTAGTTGAGCCAGGCCCTGGATATCTCCCCTTTCAATCAGGTTGTATGCTTCGGGTTTAAAGCTGGTATCGATAAACCTGAAAAAACGCTCAATTTTGCCGCGGCCCTGGGGACGGAACGCTCTACTGTGCGAAAGGCGAATGCCCAGCTTGCCGCAGATCCGCAGCAGGTGATGAGATGAGAATGCTGCTCCATTATCACAATAAAACTGTTCTGGAATTCCGTAGCGTAAAATAGCCTTTTTTAAAGAGTCTTCCAGTCGAGGGAGTTTTTCATCCCAATAAAATTCAGCATGCACAATCAACCGGGAATAGTCGTCCATAATGGCAAACAAAATGGCTTTCTTGCGCTTCCGGGTAGTGAGTGGGGTCGGGCAGGTACAGAGTGTGCTGAAAGTCGGACTGCCAGATTTCATGAACATCTGATGCTTCA
>NZ_CDRZ01000182.1 GCF_000946815.1 Syntrophaceticus schinkii
AGGCATGATGATGAAAATAACTAGAAATAAAGTCATTAAAAAATAATTATGGAAAAGGTGCCAATTTAGTAAAAGCTGTCGATGGAGTTGATCTGTCTATCGAAGAAGGCGAATTTGTTGCAATAGCAGGTTCATCTGGTTCAGGCAAGTCCACACTGCTTCATATGATGGGTGGATTAGACAAACCGACTGAAGGGAAAGTGCTGATAGATGGTAAGGATCTATACTCCATGAATGATGACATTTTAGCCATATTTCGAAGGAGAAAGATCGGCTTTGTTTTTCAAGCTTATAATTTAATCCCGGTATTGAATGTATGGGAAAATATCACTTTGCCTATAGAATTTGATTTAAAGAGAAGCAGCAGACCTTTTTCGATACTCTTTGATATATCTCCACGCTATTTTCATGTATCTTAACAAGATTCTCCCCCCTTGTTAAGAATCTTTCCGTCTCTTCGATGCGCACTATTCTGCCTGCCATTTGGGCTAGTTTTTCATCATGGGTAATCATCACCAAAGTCTGATGGTATATTCTAACAGATTGTTTTAAAAGATTTACTACTTCCAGGCTGGTTTTGGAATCAAGATTCCCTGTTGGTTCGTCTGCCAGTACTATAGACGGCCTGGTAGCTAAGGCCCTGGCTATGGCTATTCTCTGCTGCTGCCCGCCAGATAGTTGATTGGGAAGAGCATTTTTCTTGTCAATGATTTTCAATGTTCGCATCAGCTCTTCTATAAACTCTTTGTCTATTCCTACTGAAGTCTCTACAGAATCTTCTTTGCCAGCTAAATACTCATCATTAAAAGCAACAAAGGCATCTCGAAAATCATGACTTTGGCTGTGCAATCTGTTTTCAACGATTCCGACTAATTTAAATTCCTTTTCTCCATGCTCATATAAAGAAACTTTTATATTTCCATTTAGTTGATGGGGCAGGTTTCAGCCTTGTCCAAAACCCATTTTTTCCAGTTGCAATTTCGTTCGGTTCTGATTCGGATACTTTCCCTCAACTGATTTTTTGTACTCCAGCA
>NZ_CDRZ01000183.1 GCF_000946815.1 Syntrophaceticus schinkii
CCTAAGCTTTGAGATGGCCGGCGGGGTGCCGAAAAATCCGCTTTGACAATCTGACGGCGGCGGTAAGCAGTTTCGGTAAAAATGGCGAGAGAGTTTTAAACGAGTTATTTGTCCGCTTCATGCTCCACTACCGCTTCGAGGCCGAATTTTGCAAGCCGATAGACTGGGCGGGCCATTTCGCCATCTTTGTCCGCAAGCCAAAAGGGGCCAGGAACTCAACTCTCTACCGTTTCCTTCCCTCTGCGGTGAAAAGTTACCTTGAAGCCAACCCGGAAGCTTTCCGGGAAAGGATTAATTTTGTCCATACCCTGCTGCAAGAAGGCTACGAGATGGGCTTCATTGAAAAGGCATTGGAAAAAGCAGGTGCCTCCAGGGTAAATGATCAGGCGATCATCTGGCACTTGCTTTACCAGCTGAGCACCCAGGAGAAAGCGAACAGCGAGCTTGACGACGACTACAGCCCGCCCAGCGTCAAAAATTATCTGCCCCGGGTTGAAGACTATGATCAACTGGTGCCGTCAGGTAGAGGGGGTAATGTGAATGCAACAATCACTATCTGAGCAGTGTAAAGCCCTGAAACTGGCCAACGTGCCCCGGATCTACCAGGATGTGCCCTTTAACGAGCCGGAGCAGTATCTAACGGCACTTTTTGCCGAAGAGATCAAGGCCAGGCGGTTAAAAAGAATTGACAGGCTAATCAAAACAGCTGGGTTCGTCAATACAAAATCACTTGAAAATTTCGACTGGTCACCGGTTACCCTACCGGACACCACCAGTAAAACCGACCTAGTGGAACTTAAATTCATCGAGCGCTGCGAGAATATTATTGCCGTAGGCGCCGTAGGCACAGGCAAGACATTTCTGGCCACTGCCTTAGGATTAAGAGCCTGCACAAAAGATAAGCTGGTGCGTTTTTACCGCTGCCTGGACTTGGTCAATACCCTGCTTGAAAGCCACCGCCAGGGGCGGTTAAAAAAGATGATGGCCCAGCTAAGCAAAGCAGAACTTCTGATTATAGATGAACTAGGCTTCGTCCCGCTGCACCGTGACGGGGCGGAATTGCTCTTTAATGTTGTTGCCCAGGCCTATGAAAAACAGAGTGTCATCATTACTTCGAATCTGCAATTCGGGCACTGGAACAGCGTGCTCGGTGACAACAGATTGACAGCGGCAATGATCGATCGCCTTGTTCATCATGCTCATATCTTGGCATTCACCGGTGAGAGCTTCAGGTTAAAACAAGCTTTATCCGGAGTAAAAAATACAGGAATTGACGATCAGGAGGTGAGGGAAACATAAAAAGAACATATGCTTTCCTTCCCCTTCGGGGGAAGGAAAGGGGGAACCCTTCTATAGCGTACATGTACGGTACGCAAACGATGGCAGCCTTCTAGTTGTGTACTTTTAAGCTGCCGTACTATGTAATTTTATCTTGCCAAACACAACCACCCGACTTTTGTCGAATGCGATCGTCAGCTTAAAACGGGTCCATTTGATCACTAAAAGTGATCCACCCTGATCTTTTGAATCTGATTGAGCTGCCCCAGACACGGGAAACTTAGAAAATAACCTGTTACGCATTCTTTTAACCAAATGGTAAAATGGGATGAGGAAACGTCCAAAATTTCACTGGGGTGCTCTAGAGTAACTGTCCGAAGTTAAAATGAAAAAAATGGTCAATCTCTGATCCCTGGTTATGCTTAGTCCATGACCCTAACATCTCAACAGCTTACTATTTCTTTTTTTGTTTTTTGGTAAGACATAATCTAGTCCTGCGTTGATGATGGATAACATCTTCATTAAGACCAATCCTCGGGGAACGTCATGCCCGACTAGGAAAAGTTCACAAAGAAGATGGACGGCGCGGTTGCCACCATCATAGGGCTCGACCACGCCATCCTCTGTGGACAATGATAGTAGCGAGAGTGTGTACAACGAAAGGGGCTGATAATCATCTAAACTGCGGTA
>NZ_CDRZ01000184.1 GCF_000946815.1 Syntrophaceticus schinkii
CCAGTTTCATCTGTTACGCATGGTGACTGACATCAAGTCTGAAGAATAAACAGTCTTCCTACAAGCACCGCGAAGAAACACGAAAACACGAAAAATGTTCTTGACAACACAAAAAAGAGCGTGCTAAGATAGACAACGCTGTCCCAGCAGACAGCACGAAAGAGAGCTGCAAGTGAGGAGCACCAACAGACAGAAGCTCGCACAAGCGGCACAAAGAAAAGTCGAAAAAATGTTCTTGACACACACAGAAGTGCGTGCTAAGATAGAAAACGTTGCCGCCGGTAGAATCCGGTGACAGCGGCAGGTCTTTGAAAACTGAACAGTCGTGTGAGGTCAGCGTTTAAAAGAACTTAACGGAGAGTTTGATCCTGGCTCAGGACGAACGCTGGCGGCGTGCTTAACACATGCAAGTCGAACGGAGGATGCGGGGAAGCTTGCTTTCCTGCAAACTTAGTGGCGGACGGGTGAGTAACGCGTGGATAACCTGCCTGTAAGACTGGGATAACACTGGGAAACCGGTGCTAATACCGGATATACTGTAGAGTAGGCATCTACTTTACAGGAAAAGATTAACCTCTGCTTACAGATGGATCCGCGTCCCATTAGCTAGCTGGTAGGGTAACGGCCTACCAGGGCGACGATGGGTAGCCGGCCTGAGAGGGTGGTCGGCCACACTGGGACTGAGACACGGCCCAGACTCCTACGGGAGGCAGCAGTGGGGAATCTTGCGCAATGGGCGAAAGCCTGACGCAGCGACGCCGCGTGGGTGACGAAGGCCTTCGGGTCGTAAAACCCTGTTGCAGGGGACGAAGGAAGTGACGGTACCCTGCCAGAAAGCCCCGGCTAACTACGTGCCAGCAGCCGCGGTAAAACGTAGGGGGCGAGCGTTGTCCGGAATTACTGGGCGTAAAGGGCTCGTAGGCGGTAACTCAAGTCAGTTGTGAAAACCGACGGCTTAACCGGAGGATTGCAGTTGATACTGAGTTACTTGAGGCAAGGAGAGGAAGGTGGAATTCCCGGTGTAGCGGTGATATGCGTAGATATCGGGAGGAACCCCAGTGGCGAAGGCGGCCTTCTGGTCTTGACCTGACGCTGAGGAGCGAAAGCCAGGGTAGCGAACGGGATTAGATACCCCGGTAGTCCTGGCTGTAAACGATGGACACTAGGTGTAGGTGGTATCAACCCCATCTGTGCCGCAGCTAACGCATTAAGTGTCCCGCCTGGGGAGTACGGTCGCAAGGCTGAAACTCAAAGGAATTGACGGGGGCCCGCACAAGCGGTGGAGCATGTGGTTTAATTCGATGCAACGCGAAGAACCTTACCAGGGCTTGACATCCTGCGAATTCTGTGGAAACACAGGAGTGCGCTTCGGGGAGCGCAGAGACAGGTGGTGCATGGTTGTCGTCAGCTCGTGTCGTGAGATGTTGGGTTAAGTCCCGCAACGAGCGCAACCCTTGCCCTTAGTTGCCATCACGTAGAGGTGGGCACTCTAAGGGGACTGCCGGTGACAAACCGGAGGAAGGTGGGGATGACGTCAAATCATCATGCCCTTTATGTCCTGGGCTACACACGTGCTACAATGGCCGGTACAGAGGGTAGCGAAGGGGTGACCTGTAGCCAATCCCACAAAGCCGGCCCAAGTTCGGATTGCAGGCTGCAATTCGCCTGCATGAAGTCGGAATCGCTAGTAATCGCGGATCAGAATGCCGCGGTGAATACGTTCCCGGGCCTTGTACACACCGCCCGTCACACCACGAAAGCTGGCAACACCCGAAGCCGGTGGCTTAACCGCAAGGAAAGAGCCGTCGAAGGTGGGGCTGGTGATTGGGGTGAAGTCGTAACAAGGTAGCCGTATCGGAAGGTGCGGCTGGATCACCTCCTTTCTAAGGAGCATAAACGACACACACGACTGTTTAGCTTTGAAAGACCAAACTGTTCTTTGAAAAACGAATATCGAGATACTACATCTAAAACCGAAAGAAGAAGCCTTTTACTGTGATTGGAAAGAAAGAATACCAGGTAAAGGCGACTGGCGGCAGCAATGCAAGCTACTAACGCATATGGTGGATGCCTTGGCGTCAGGTGCTGAAGAAGGGCGTGGTAAGCTGCGAAAAGCCTCGGGTAGCCGCAAACAGGCGTTAATCCGGGGATACCCGAATGGGGAAACCCGACTGGGCTAAAACCCAGTCAATCCTTACTGAATCCATAGGTAAGGATGAGCAACCGGGAGAACTGAAACATCTTAGTACCCCGAGGAACAGAAAACAACCGTGATTCCCCAAGTAGCGGCGAGCGAACGGGGAACAGCCCAAACCTTAAACGTGTCAAGACTGTACTCGTTGCGTTTAAGGGGTCGAGGGGCGTAAGAGGGATCCGGTACAGCGGATCCGGTGAGCAAAAAGGCTCCCCCTTAGGGGAATAGACCTGGAAAGGTCAACCGAAGAGAGCAACAGTCTCGTACCCGAAAAGGAGAGCACTCACCTGTTACGAACCCAAGTACTGCGGGGCACGTGAAATCCTGCAGGAATTCGGGAGGACCACCTCCTAAGGCTAAATACTACCTGACGACCGATAGTGAACGAGTACCGTGAGGGAAAGGTGAAAAGCACCCCGGGAGGGGAGTGAAAAAGAACCTGAAACCATATGCTGACAAGCAGTCAGAGTCCGGCGTAAAGCCGGATCATGGCGTACTTTTTGTAGAACGGACCGGCGAGTTGCGATATGCAGCGAGGTTAAAGCTTAAAAGGCTGGAGCCGCAGCGAAAGCGAGTCTGAAGAGGGCGAAAGAGTTGCATAGCGCAGACCCGAAACCGGGTGAGCTACCCATGGGCAGGGTGAAGCGAGACTAACCTCTCGTGGAGGCCCGAACCGACCGTCGTTGAAAAGCCGGCGGATGACCTGTGGGTAGGAGTGAAAAGCTAAACGAACCCGGAGATAGCTGGTTCTCCCCGAAATAGCTTTAGGGCTAGCCTCAGGGGGATACTTTATGGGGGTAGAGCACTGATCAGGCTAGGGGCGTCGACCACGTTACCGAACCTTTTCAAACTCCGAATACCATAAAGAGAGAACCTGGGAGTCAGACTATGGGTGACAAGATTCATAGTCAAAAGGGAAAGAGCCCAGACCGCCGGCTAAGGTCCCCAAGTACAGGCTAAGTGGGAAAGGATGTGGGGCTACCCAGACAACCAGGATGTTGGCTTAGAAGCAGCCACCATTCAAAGAGTGCGTAATAGCTCACTGGTCAAGTGGCCCTGCGCCGAAAATGTAACGGGGCTCAAGCCTGACACCAAAGCCGCGGAGTTTAGTGGTTTGTCGTTAGTGGTTAGTAGTTAGGAGAAGAAAAGATGCCGGATTTTAGTGGTTAGTCATTAGTGGTTAGTGGTTGGAGTAGAAGGAATTCGTTTTGCGAATTCCCACTAAACTAACGACTAATTACCAACGACCTACAACTAAAAGACAAGCGTGGAATCCTAACGACTAATTACCAACGACCAACCACTAAACTGGTAGGGGAGCGTTCCAGCAGCACAGAAGGTGTACCGAAAGGTATGCTGGAGCGGCTGGAAGTGAGAATGCCGGTATGAGTAGCGAGAAGGCAGGTGAGAATCCTGCCCGCCGGAAGCCCGAGGTTTCCTGGGGAAGGCCGTCGTCCGCCCAGGGTAAGTCGGGACCTAAGCCGAGGCTGAAAAGCGTAGGCGATGGACA
>NZ_CDRZ01000185.1 GCF_000946815.1 Syntrophaceticus schinkii
TCAAATTCGGCAAGATTTCCAAGTTTCTCTAATATTTTCTTTATATTCCTCTATTCACTCTCTAGTGGCACTTCTCGGGTATGATAAACACTACGGTGATGACAACGTGTTCTCAATGCTTCACCGTGTTCGCCTCCTTTCCCTTGACTAAGTAAACCTAGGACACGCCAATCATCCCATTTAAGATATTGCTCAATGTTTTCTTTTGAGGTTGGTTCGGGAAAACAATTCTCTCCCTGTTTCTTCAGATAGTATTTGCTTCATGGCTTCAGTAATGTGATAATCGTATGATCTACGCGTGTGATGATAATATACTTGTGTAAACATCATATAGCGGGCAATAATTAAGGACTCAGCAGCGTGAAGGCCACCTTCCTCTACGGCAATAACTGATGTTCCTGTCTCAGGGAACTCGGTGACAGTTAACGAAATGATTAATCTTTTGAGATCGTAATTCCCATAACTTACACCAATATGGTAAGAATCCCGAAGAAGGTAATCGGACCTATCTGCATCTATTTGACCATTTATAATATTATGCCATAAAAGCCTTCTACCTAGTTGAGGGTTGCCTTTTAATAAATCAATTATGTTTTGGGCGGTGATATGATAGTTTTCGTTTTCACGGTGATTTTCAATTTTATCTTTTAGAACATATTTAACAATAGCTGCGGAATAATCCTCATGCTTATATGGTTTATTTGTTTCGGGGTTTTTTGGCATTAAACCTTCACCGGCGTGTGAAAATGGAGGGTGACCTATATCATGAACCAAAGAAGTTAAGCGTAACAGAGTAAGATCATGATCAAATCCTGCATCATTAAACCCCAACTTGTCAATAAGATACTCTTTCTTTCGGCTAAGTATAGATTTATACATTTCGCTTGCTACATGCATTACACCCATAGAATGTTCAAATCGCGTGTGCGTTGCCTCCCGGATAAACCATATCTGTCCAAGCTAACTGTCTAATTCGCCTTAGACGCTGAAAGGAAGAATGATCGAGGATGTCTTTTTCCCATTTACTTTATTTTTATAAACCGTGATGGATCC
>NZ_CDRZ01000186.1 GCF_000946815.1 Syntrophaceticus schinkii
TTCATCCGTAGGCATGCCCCATGTTTCATCACTTAAAAGAGGCCCCCGGATGAACGGTTATACACAGGCACTCCATATTGTATCTGCCATAGTTTATAGACTCACACTTTAAAAAATCGTTCTCAATAATGGTTATTTTATCAGCTTTTCTTACAATAATATGCTCTTGTTTTTGGGGTATAAGCAGATCAGTAATGCTGACTCCAAGTATCTCACAGATCCGCTGCATATATTCCAGTGTAGGGCTAGAAATGTTGCGCTCCAAGTTGCTTAAATAACCAATGGACAGTCCTGTCTTTTCGGAAAGCTCTTTTAATGTTAGATTTTGCTTCTTTTCGCAGTTCTTTAAACCTATCTCCTATATGATCAAGTTAATATTTTTCCATAATAACCATCCCCTTATAAATTTATTATAACAACAAAAAAGCAAATCATTCCATAATATTTCATAAATATGAACAATCATAAAACGGTAACTCACACCATTATATCTGTACACTTACAATAATATTTCATTACTATGAAATTATATATTGTTTTTTAGCTTGCTCCGTGCTAATATATAAAAAACAAGTTTCATATATATGAATTTTTTAAAAGGAGAATTAATAATGAGCCATTGGTGTCCCAGCATTTTCAACGATATTATAGGTCCCGTTATGATTGGCCCTCCACGTTCTCATACCTGTGGTCCTGCCCGCATAGGCTTTTTAGCCAGACAAATTGCTTCACCATAATTTGAAAAAGGCTACTGTTGAATTTGCCAGAGATGGCGCTTATATCAATATGTACAGAGGACAGCGCTCTAATTATGGTTTTACTTCCGGCTTACTGGGCTATCGCCCCGAAAGCTACAGCCTGCACAATGCCTTCACAGAGGCAAAAAAAAGGAATGTAGAGATACTATTTCAAGAAGGCGATTTTGAAGCTACAGTCCCCAACCTCGCTCGTTTGACACTGGAAAGTGATTGCGGAGAAAAAGTCACAGTGTATTCAGACTCTACCGGTGGCGGCACGGTCAAACTTCTTAATATTGACGGCTTTGATGTCTCTGTGGTTGGAGACTGCTATGAAATATTAATATTTACAGAAAATAATGAAGATTTCCTGGCAGCAGCTATAGATAAACTGAATAACATATTTGCCGACAATGAGGGATTTGCAACATCTTCTTCCGGAGAGAAAGCACTTATAAATATTAAGCGCCGCAGTAATCTTTCACCGGCAGATATAGCTGCAATCAAACAAATAGGCAGTATTGAGGATATAAAAATCATTGAGCCAGTGTTGGCGGTTTTGTCCAACAAAAATTGCAATGTACCCTTTAAAAGCGGTGAAGAGCTTTTGGCAATGTCTGTTGAAGAGGGTAAGGAGATTTGGGAACTTGCCATTGATTACGAATGTGCCCGCAGTGGATGGACCAGTGACCAGGTAATCTTCTATATGAAAAAAATGATAGATATTATGGTATCAGGTATTCATGAAGCCATGACCGGGAATATTGAGATGAACGGAATCATTAAACCAACAGCGGGTAAAATTAGCGAGGGGGCAAAAAACGGCCACACATGGATAGACATGGGAGTCTTAAACACAGCGGTTCCGTGGTCAATTGCAACCATGGAATACAGCAGCGCCATGGGTAAAGTGCTTTGCGCACCCACCGGAGGTTCCGCAGGGGTTATTCCCGGTGCAATACTGGGTATCGGCGAAACCCTGGGCTTAAGCCTTGAAGAAAAGGTAAAGGGAATGCTGGCAGCTGCGGTAGTAGGCATCTGTATGGCCAAAGACTACAACTATTCCGCAGAACTATATGGCTGTCAGGTAGAGCCGGGAGCAGCATCTGCAATGGCTGCAGCCGGTCTTTGTTACTTTATGGGTGGTACAGTCAAGCAATCACTTGATGCGGCATCCTGTGCAATACAAAATATACTGGGAACAATCTGCGACCCTGTTGCCGGATTGGTTCAGGTTCCATGTATCAGCAGAAACGCCATGTCCACTGCCAATGCCCTTGTATGTGCCAATATTGTTATCAACGGTTTTGACCCATGTATTCCACTTGATGAATCTGCAGAGACTATGTTTAGAGTAGGAAAACAACTGCCACCCGAATTGCGCTGTACATGTATGGGCGGGCTGTGCACAACTCCAACCGGCATCAGGCTTGCAAAGGAGCAGGATGAAAGAAACAATAACTGTAAATAAGGTTTATTTCTCAATTTAAGTCAAAAAAGCGACAGTTGCTACTCGAATAACAGATTCTATATAATAAACATGTTGTTCCGAAAGACCCTCTATTATACTTTAATTATTCATACAGTATATTTTAGATGGTCTTTTCTTCTTTGTTTTCTCAGGCGGCTTCTCTCCAAAGGGAAACAGTGAATAATAGTGGTTGGCTCATTTGTGACAGAGTTCCTTTTTGTTCACTGTTTATTTATCTATTAGATCTTTCAACACCTGTCTGGCCAGTGGTTGAAAGTCCAAATAATCTCGCCACGTTTTTTCTATGAAATCATATGTTTCTTCTTCATCTCTGGAAATTAACAACACGCCTTTTGTCACATGGTATCGAAAACCGGTATTTGCCTGGTTTAGAGGGCACACATCAACTGGAATGTGAAGTTTGCAGGTAAGAGTTACGGTTAATTCCATGGTGAGGTCAAGAATCGCTTCCTCAGCTAGTCTGTCATCAAAAAAAACAGCTACGTCAAGGTCATGACAGGGATGTTGCCCAAGGAAAGACCCGTGCAAAATAGCAAAGCGAATTTGCGGGTGGTACCGGTACCCGGTACCTTCATGTATTCAGAAATGCGCCGGGAAGTAGAGTAGGCGGGGTCTCTTGCCGCCTGGTAGCGTTTAGGTCAGGACAGTCCGTTATACTGCCCCTTTCGTCTGGCAGTGCCTTAGTATCCCGGCCGTGCGCTACTGGCCTAGCAGTTGTATCCCCTACCCCTCATCGAACCGTACGTGCGCTATTAACGCATACGGCTCTCCGTAGTCATTATTCACGGATCTCACGCAAAGATTCTTACCCTGACATCGTAAATATTCACAAATATACGGGGTGTAGGCAAGTTCGGAAAATTTTCTTGAGGAAATA
>NZ_CDRZ01000187.1 GCF_000946815.1 Syntrophaceticus schinkii
AAATACCGTAAGTTTAATTTGCCAGTTACTTTTGATAACTGATACAATCCACTAAATTCGCCAATTTTGGCCCATGTTAGAATCTTTTAAACAGGCAATTGGTTTCAAGGAACTTATCAAAAGCACTTTTACCATGCGCAAAGCACCTAACAGCAAATATCAGTCTCAAGAAATGCTCGATTTTCTGGTTGATGCTCAAATTCTTGGTCTATCTCGATTCGAGCACATCAATGATTTACGTTACGACCCGGGTTACCTGAAAATCAAAGGCGATATTGAATGCCCTGAGGAATCAGCATTCAGACGGTTATTTAAGGCACTGGGAATTGAATCCCTTGAGGAATTTCGCTCTATCAATCAACAATTAATAGCACTGCATTCCCAGACAAAGGAACCAACTGAGATATGGCTGGACTGCGATGATACAGTTATTACCCTTCATGGCAACCAGGAAGGCGGTGAGGTAGGCTATAACCCTCGTTATCACGGCCGTCCGTCTATCAAGGCCAAGGCTTGTTTTATTGCTGAAACTGCAGAATTAGTCAATCTAAAAGCATATGGTGGTAAGACGCACAGTAACGGCGAATTCCTTAATTTCTTCAAAGAGGCAGAGGGACAATTACCCCATAACTACGTACCCAAAGGTGTAAGAATGGATAAAGGCTTTTTTGACGAAAAAAAACTTCGAATACTTTGAATCCCGTACCCTTTTGAGAAAATTTCATTCTAAAAAACTCATTGAAATCAAGGTTTTGAAGGCCTAAAATAAAGGCTTCACCCCAACTTTTGCCGAATTATAAGGTAAATCAAACCAAATAAAGCAAAAGTGGAAAGGGATGAAGCTACCTTGTATATTCGACAACAGTGCCTGATTTCCTTCGAAGATGCATTAAAAATGCAACCTGAAACTAGACTGGAAAAGATTTTTAGCACCCTTGATTTGAAACCAATAATATCCAGGCTACCCAGAAAACATAATGGACCTCGAGGATACAATGCTAAATACAAACTAAGAGCATTAATAGCTGCAAAGATAGAGCAAATACCGACAATGGCTGCATTGGTCAGAAGACTAAAAAATGACCCTGTATTCGATAACATATGTGGATTTGGCGTAATTGCAAGCGTACCAAGTTGAAGCAACTATGAGCAGATTTTAAGAGAACTAACAGAAACTAGGTATTCTGGAAAGAACT
>NZ_CDRZ01000188.1 GCF_000946815.1 Syntrophaceticus schinkii
CTCTTATAGTTTTATTACTCAACTTTCGCAGCAACAAATAAGCCAGTCAGTTCCTTGAAAAACGAGGGTAAATTGCCGACTTAAGTAGTCAATCAACCTGCGGATCTCCTGCTCAGCCAGTTGCAGCCGCTCGCCTAGGAACTGCTCTAACAGAGTGAGGAGTTTCTGGAGCGCGTCTGCCAGGCTAATGTCCTTGAGCTCATCACAACAGATGTAGAACAATTGGCCGATGGTTCTCGGGTCTTCACCGTTTCGGCTTTCAAGGGAAAGCATGATGTATCTGATGAACACGATAGCTGTACTTGCTACCATGGAATCGTATGAGCGCCCCTGAAACTCTTTGGCAAGTTTCAGATAGGACTTGGACATCTTGAAGAAAACCTCAATACTCCAGCGTTTGCCGTAGATGCGAACTACCTCTTCATCAGGCAGTTCGGTATCTGTGGTAAGAAGCGCCAACCATTTCTTCTTGGTTCTCCGGTCTCTAACAAACACAATTTTGGCAGATACCTGTTCGCCGCCTTCAAGCTGTCCAATGCCGACAGTTACAGATGCGAGGATCTTGGCCCTGCCCCGCTTTTTCCGGACGGTGGCATACAGCTTGTTTAGAGTCAGCTTCTGCCCCTGGTAGTCGTAATAAACCTTAGGCATTGACTTCAGCATACAGATGGTGTGCATCTTCTGCTCTCGGAGCTTTCTGATCACGGCAGGAAAGGCAAACCAACTGTCGAAAAGGATGTAGCTGGCCGGAACCATGTACACCCTGGCACTTTTGAGCAGATCCAGTAAGACATCGGTACTCTTGCGGATGGCCTCCTTTCGTAATCGATACCCGTTAGTGCGTTTGTCTATAGAATCGTTTATTTCACATAGCCGATTTGACTCCTTTTCGGAACTGAGCAGGGAAAAGGCTAGCGGCAAGAAGGTGTTACTGTCCGACCAACCAAGAGTCAGCATCCGGAAACCACGGTCGTATCTGTGCTTAACATGGTCGAAGACCCTGGCCAGCAGTTCCACCGACTTGCTTCGGGACCGACTGAACAGGGAGTCGTCTACGATGAAGACGTTAACTCTCTTTTCATCGGTGAGCGGAACGATACGGCTGCGAATGATCTGAGAACTCAAAAACAGCAAGAACTTGCGCCAGTTATAGTGGCAGTCGTTCAAAAACCGGTAGACAGCGTCTTTTTGAAAGGGAGCGGCGCCGGTAGTGATATCCAGGTAGCGGTACAGGTTTTTGCCTAAAAAAACTAAGGTCACAAGAAACTGCAATAGTTCTTTGCAAGAAAAACCCTTTTGTTTTTTGAAATTCGATTTCACGAGTATTTCACCTATCTTGTGTTCTTTGAAAAAGTTTGCAACATAATTGGCTGACCTATTTTCATCGGTAATGTTTTCTGGTAAGATAGAAGTCACAAGAGCACCTTCTTTCCTTGGTATAATGGG
>NZ_CDRZ01000189.1 GCF_000946815.1 Syntrophaceticus schinkii
TTCAGTGACCCAATCAAAAAGACGAATATCCACGCGCGTTCCAATTTGATAGCCCGAAAGCGTTGGCTTCAGGAGAACACCATTCTCAAAGAAAACAACCAAGGATACCATTACGAACATATCTTTTCTCATAACTGGAATGCAATGAAGGGATATCACTACTTGATGCATATTGGCCGGATGCTCAATGAAATGGTGCTTCATTCGGTTTGCCTAACCGAACATGCTAAAAAAGTTGGGTTTCGGAGACTCATTGAAAAGTTTCGTAAAAACATGATTTACAATTCCTTAGATACAAAGCGAATTCGCAAGTTAATGAAATCCCCAGGCCAACTGCGATTGGTTCAGGATGATGATTGGAAAATAAGGCCAACGGCAGCTTAGCAATTCTATTCAACATAGCGGTTTCAATACGGTGTACACTACCCGTATGCCCATTTGAAGGTGCTATAGTAGGTTAAAAGGAGCAAAATAGCTTGAAAAGGATGTGCCGCCACATGTAGAACGGATATTTTTCTAAAAAAACTTCGGAATCGGTGATAAAAACGCCTAAGTTTTTGTACTACGCAAGATTTTTAAACATTTTGATGCGTCAGTACTGCAATCACAACAGAAACTCCGCAGGTGATCGCCTAAGTTCTTGCGGTGCAAGCAACGCAGTATAAAAGCAAAATTTTATTAATTCGCATTTTTTAAACCAAACAGGCAGGAAAAAACATAACTAATGACAAAAACCTCCTGGAAGCAACAACGATCAAATCATCATTTCCAGGAGGTGTTACCACCGATGTCGAAACGGTGGCTCAAAGATTTTCTTCGATACATCAACAAGGTATTCCTGCCTGAGGGCTGTACAAAATGGGCAAAAGATGAAAGAAAAGATCCAGAAGATAGAACCGGGTACTATCTGGGTAACACTTCTGATAGGCTTTGCTTTGCAGGTGCAAAGTTTGGAAGAACTTGAGCGCAGAGCAAAAAGAGAGTTTTAAAAAGCTTCTACCCAGGAAACAGAGGCCACCCTCGGCAGATACCATCCGTCACAGTTCTATTGGAATGGAACTGGAACCGATTAAAAAGCTGTATATAGCAGTAATCAACAAAGCACGGCGCAGCAAGATGTTGCCGACCATTGATCATTACCGTGTAGCGGCTATTGACGGCACAGGTATATTCAGAACTCAGAGCCGATGCTGTAACGCCTGCCAGGAAGTGCATCACCAGGATGGGACGACTACCTACGAGCATAAGATTGTCACCTGCCAGATAGTGGGTGGCAAACCGCCGATCATTTTAGGTTTTGAACCGATCAAGCCGGGGGAGGGCGAGACCACAGCTTCCAAGAGGCTGGTTGACTGGCTCTACCAGGTATATAACATTTGCTGACATAGTGGTGGTTGATGCCGGCTTTGCCAAGGTCCTTTTATCAACCACTTGTGCAGCAAAAACATCCACCTTGTAGTTCGGCTAAAAGATAA
>NZ_CDRZ01000190.1 GCF_000946815.1 Syntrophaceticus schinkii
AAAAAGGTAGAAACTCACGCCTACCTTTGTGCAATAGCGCTGATAGCTACAGTAACAGCCGTCAATACAGCTGAAAGAGAACAAAAAGCAGCTTAATTCTAATCAAGAAAGCACTTTAATTACCAAGGGGGTGGTGTCTGCCTTTTTGTAACTAGTAGCTATTATTTACCAGTAATGCTCCATGCGCTGCCGTTATTTGTTAATCAAAAGCGGTGGTCCAGTTGTTAATTTTTGTTTAAACTTTGATTTTTGAATTATGAAATTCTCTCATATAATATTACAAAATCCCTTTATCGCAAAAGTGAAGTATAAATGAAGTATAAATGAATAAAAATAAAATATATGGGTTGCCATAATTTTAATAAGAGGTAGTCTCTCGGAAACGAACCTATATCTGGTAGTAACCGGGATGAAATAAGTACCCAAAAATGCTTTGTGCTCTTTGACAACTTCATATAGCAATGGTGAGAGAGAAAAAAATTGCACTAATGTCTCAAAGGCAATGCTGAAGTAATCCCGGACCCGAGGAAAAAATCCAGGGTTAGAGAAGAAGCAAACCGAAAAAAGGAGTTACGCTGTCTTATCTATCAACCCTAACTTAAGAAAAAGAGAATGCCCCAATTTATTAACTTGAGCATCCAGGTGTTGGTTAACAGCGGCCAGAGAGGCGATCCAGAACCAGCGCTTCTCAGCTCGCAGCCGTGCTCTTTCAATAGTGTAATCCACCAAAATACGTTTTAATGTGCGTTCCACAGAGGTGCGTTTAGCAAATTTGATCTTCCAAGCCTTAGAATCCCGGGGCGTTTTGGTAAACAAGCGCAGATCGTCTTTTGGCTTCGTATGGATAACCCGTCCGTAGGAAGAAGGAGAACAGAGCTTTTTCTGAGCGCACATATCCGGGCACTTATACAAAGGACAACGCCATTTTAAACGGCTGCGCTTACGATCGACACCCCAATACTTCATTTTTAAACCGGCGAACAGATAGGAATGCCCTGCTCATTGCACTCAGCGGGAGGAAGAGAAGGCTGACCCTTCCTTCGCTTATTCAGACAAATAAAAGGCTCAATCTCATGAGTTTCAAGAAGCTTATAAATGTCAGCGATAAATACCCTTATCCTTACAGAGGATTGACAGAGGGACGGGGGTCATGTCATCCAGGATGGTGACATGACCCCCGTCCCTCTGTCACTCTCTGTCACTTCACATCTATGTTGACTGTTATATGTATATACCCTATAATAGGCTCATATAAAAATAGTGACTCTTAAGTATAATTATATGTTATCAATATGGGGGTTGCAGATGTTAGTCACAGGAATTGACATCGGTTCTATGTCAACAAAGATCGTCATTTTAAATGACAACCATTTATTTAATGCAATCTCCTCCACCGGTTGGAGCTCTCGCAGGTTAGAGCAAATCGATTATCAGATAGCGGTTGACTGTCTTGCTTCCTGCCAGGCTAATTTCGTTGTTGACATCGGTTGTACAGGACAGTAACAAGTGGCGCTGCCAGGGCGGGGCGTTTTTTTTGCGTTCTGAATTTTGTGCTGGTTGCGGATGTTTGTTAATTGGCTGTTCTGCAATTGGCGCAGCATTGATTGTTTGTGATATTGATGATTTGAGGAGGAAAAAGCGGCATGTATCAAAAGATATTAGGCGGTTTGCTGGGTGGAGCTGTTGGGGATGCCATGGGCGCTCCAACTGAGGGGCGTTCCACAAAGCAAATTTTGCAGCACTTCGGTCATGCGGTATGTGATTTTGAAAAGCCGCCGGCAGATTCATTTGGTGCCGGAAATGAGGCAGGGCAGTTGACAGATGATTTCAGCTGTGCCTATTTTATTGCGCGGCATATTGTTGGCCATGACGGCGATATTAATGGGAATATTGTGAGGGAAGCAATTATTGATTGGTCAGAGCATGCGGTGTTTTTTGACCGCTTTGTGGGGCCTACCACGCTGCGGGCAATCCGCAGGTTCAAAGGTGAAAAAATTGATGATTCTGGCGGATTGGATGTTGTTACCCGCCAGGCCACCAATGGTTCTGGCATGAAAATTTCACCCATTGGCCTGTTTAATCCCGGCAATCTTGACCAGGCTATTGCTGATGCCGTTACAGTGACACTTCCTACCCATGATAATCATCTGGCAATTTCCGGCGCCTGTGCTGTTGCTGCAGCGGTGAGCCGGGCTATGCTGCCTGACGCAGATCTTTATAATGTGGTGCAGGCGGGCTTATATGGCGCTTCTGAAGGGGAGTCTATCGGGTTGAAGGTGGGCAAGGAGGTTGCCGGGGCTTCTGTTGTGCGCCGAATGGAAATGGCTGTGGATATTGCCCTGGGTGCCGGAACGCCCTGGGAGAAGATGATAGAAATCGGAGATAGAATCGGCAGCGGTTTGCATGTTGCAGAGGCAATTCCCGCTGCCTTTGGTCTTTTTGTTGCTAATAACGGTGATGCCATGGGTTCTATTAAAGGTGGCGTCAATATTGGCTATGATACAGATACCGTTGCCACGATGGCGGGAGCCATTGCGGGGAACGCTGCAGGGGGCAGGGGCTTTCCCGGGCCACTACCTGGAGCTATTGGATGAAAGGAATCAGATTGATATTTCTGGGTTGGCTGCGGGTATTGAGAAAATTGCTTTGCGCCGTCAAAAGGGGGCAACTTTTCATGCACGATAAAATATTGGGCTGCCTATTAGGGGTGGCAGTGGGAGATGCCATGGGAGCCGCTACCGAAATGCGCTCCTACAATCAGATTGAGGAGTATTTTGGCGGTAAAGTTGTGGACTTTCAAAAACCTCCACAAGATACCTTTGCCCGGGGGCGGGAAGCCGGCCAGGTGACTGATGCATTCAGTATTCCTTACGTTTTAGTGAAGCATTTGATCAGGGCAAAGGGAAAAGCAAGTAAAGAACTGGCAGAGCAGGCGCTTTTGGATTGGGCTGCTCATGAAGAGTGGTTTGAAGCCTTTGCGGGAATGACCACCCGAAAAACGGTGTACAAGCTCCGGGATGGCAAGGATCCCTATCAAAGTAGGCTTTTTGCAAGCAATTACTTTGCTTTATCCTCCAATGGGGCGGCTACAAAGGCGTTTCCACTGGGGCTGCTGCATCCCGGAAAGGTTGACCGGGCCATTGAGGACACCATTGCCATCAGCCAGGCTGTGCATAATGACGCCTATTCTATCTCCGGTGCTTGTGCAGTGGCAGCGGCAGTAAGCTGTGCTCTAGGGTCCGGGTCCGTGTATGAGGTGGTGCAGGCAGGCCTGTATGGTGCTGAAGCGGGAGAAACAAAAGGGAGAGAGGTCGCCAGGGATTACCCGGGACCATCGGTTTTCGAAAGAATGAAGATGGCTATAGCTCTTTCATTAAAGGCAGGGGATGCTGACAGCCGCTGTAAGGAACTGGCTGCCTGTATCGGTAACGGCGCACCGGTAGCGGAAACAGTGCCTGCTGCTTTTGGGCTTTTTATGGCTAATGAGGGGCAGACGATGCCTGCTCTTTATGGTGGAGTAAATATCGGCAATGAGACCAGTGCCATTGCCTCTATTGTAGGGGCCATAGCCGGTGCATTAAATGGTGCACAGTCCATCACACAGGGGTATTTATCAATTATTGACCGTCAAAACAAGATGGACCTGGTGGCATTGGCGAAGGAATTGGAATCTATACTCTAATTTGTCGAAAGGGGCAGCCGGCAGTGGAAGAGGGGAAGAAGCAGCCTTTTTTGCAGGTCAAGAATGTAAAAAAAAGATATGGCCGTGTTGAGGCGCTGCGTGGTGCTGATTTAGAGGTTTATCCCGGTGAAATTTTAGCGATTGTCGGAGATAACGGTGCCGGAAAAACAACCCTGATTAAAACGCTGTCCGGGGCAATCAGCCCGGACAGCGGTGAAATCATGATCGAAGGCAAGATTTATCAGGAGCTGAATCCGAGACAGGCGCTGGATTTGGGAATTTCCACCGTATACCAGGACCTATCATTGGTGAACTGCCGGGATATTGCCACAAATATTTTTTTAGGCAGAGAGCCTATGCGACATAATATTTTTGTGAATAAAAGGAAGATGGTAGCGGAAGCGCAGGAATTTCTGCGACAGTTGGGCATGAAAATCCCTGAAATCCATGCGGAGGTCGGGCAGTTATCCGGGGGACAGCGCCAAGGGGTGGCTGTTGCCCGGGCCATTAGATTTGGCGGCAAGCTGCTTATCTTTGATGAGCCCACCGCTGCTATGGGGGTGCAGGAAACCGCTGCTGTGCTGAATCTTATCCGCAAGCTGGGTCAAAGGGGTTATGCGGTGATTCTGATCAGCCACAACATGTATGAGGTCTTCGAGCTGGCACAGCGTATCAGTGTCATGCGTCAGGGGAAAGTTGTGGCCACGGTTTCTACCAGGGATGTCACGCCTCGTGATGTGGTTGCTCTTATTACGGGAGCCGGCCAAATTCCAAGTTGATTGAGAGGGGATATTACAAAATGGGCGGAAAGCTGCTAAAAATAGCGCAGAGCAGGCACTTTGCTCAAATACTGCTGTTGCTTATTCTTTTAGTTATGGGCGTAGTCTTGTCTTTTCTGTCCCCGTACTTTCTTACTTGGAGTAATTTTTATAACATCTTAGACCAGACAAGTGTTGATATTATTCTTGCCATCGGTATGGTTTTTGTTATCGCTTCCGGTGGTATCGATTTATCCATCGGATCGGTTCTGGCTTACAGCGGTATAATGATGGCTTTTGCTATGAAGGCAGGGATTCCGGTGCCATTGGCTGTTGCTCTGGGAATTTTTGCCGGAGTGGTTATCGGTTTGTGCAGCGGTCTTTTGATTTCCTGCCTGCGTTTAAACCCTTTAGTTACCACACTGGGCTTTATGTCCATTGCCCGGGGTTTGGCATTGATTCTCACAAAATCATCACCGATTTATGGTTTTCCCAATGCCTTTAAATTTATTGGCTCCGGGCGTGTGGGCCCGGTAAATGTTCCTATTATCATTGCTCTGGTTATCGTGATCATTTCCTGCATTCTTCTTAATAAAACCAAATGGGGGTATTATACCCTGGCCCTGGGGGGCAATGAAGAAGCCTTGCGCCGTGCCGGGGTTACTACTTATAAATACCGCACTTCACTTTATGTCTTTTGTTCTCTGATGGCAGCCACTGCCGGAATGATTACCATAGCGCGGTTGAATTCTGCCGATCCTTTGGCTGGCTGGATGGTGGAAACAGATGCCATTGCAGCTGTGGTTTTAGGTGGAACCAGTCTGAGCGGAGGCCGAGGGAGCATCGTGGGAGCCGTTTTGGCCTGTTTGGTGTTGGGCATGTTGGATAATGGCTTAATTTTGATGGCGATCCCTGCTTACTACCAAAAGTTGTTTTGCGGCTTAATTATTATCATTGCGCTGGTGGCAACGGAATTACGTAATCGGAAAGAGCATAGAAACTTCGGCTAAGGGGGGACTGATCATGAAAGTAAATGTGATGCAAAACTTACAGCCTAAAGTTCTTTTAGACTCTGCCTTTCCAGGGCAGGGCTTGCCTATGATCAGCAAGGATGAGCTTATCGACAAAGTTGGTTCTTTTCCTCATGTGGGTGTTGTTTGGCTTGCCGCCGGGGAAATCCAGGTAAGCACTATTGCTGACTTCCTTGCTTGTCCCAAGGATCAGAGTTGGCGTCGTTTAGACAGCGCTAAGGTGGACAGTGGCTATAACGGCTATTGTACCGGCTCTGTTACCATGGATGTTGCCCGGGAGCTCGGTGTGGGTTTTGTGGCTACTGCGGGCATCGGGGGTCTGGATTGGAAGGGAAAGGTTTGCTCTGATATTCCGTCATTAGCGGATTACCCCGGTTTACTGGTGGCAACTGCACCTAAAGATATATTAGATCTAAGGGCAACCATTGCAGCCTGGCGTAAGTATCAGGTGCCGGTTTACGGTTGGAAGACCGACCGGGCTGATGGTTTTCTCTTTTCCTTACAACCGGAGACTTTAGATGGTGTTTATAAAAACGAAAAAAGGGGGCTTTTACTGTGCCCCATTAAACATGAACTACGCTTAAAGGATCAAAATATTTTGGAAGCCTGTCGAAAAATAGGCTTTGAGACACCCGCTGAACAAAGTCCCCATCCTTTGGTAAACGCTTATTTGGCTGAGGTTACCGATGGTCTGGCGTCCCGCTTGCAGTTAGATGCTTTGCTGCATAATATTGCCACTGCATTGCAAATAGAGGAGGAGATGCAGCCATGACAATGACGCCTATTCAACGTGCTGAAGCATTGAAAGAAGGGCGCCGGGTTGATCGTATGCCTTGCGCTCCGATGATTGCGGAATATGCCGCTTGTTTTGCCGGGGTAGATTTACGGGATTATTTGCATTCTGCTGAATTGATAGCGGACTGCCATATCAAATGCTACCGTCATTTTGGTTATGACTCCGTAGGGATTAGTCCCATGGCAGGATTAGCGGAGGCTATGGGAGGAACCCTTGCCTATTCCCCTGATACCCCGCCCTCAGTTTTAAAACATCCTTTGTCCAGCTGGGATGATCTGGATCAATTGAGACCGCCGGATCCTTTGAAAGATGGGCGCTTACCCCTTTATTTTGAAGCAATGGAGCGTATTCGCGATGCGGTGGGCCATGAGGTGAAGGTAGGCAGCGGTATGGGCGGTCCCATGTCGGTGGCTTCTCTCGTCATTGGCACGGAAAACCTGCTGATGGCAATGATTAAAGACCTGATCAGGTGCCATCAATTATTGCAGTTTTCTACAGATATAATCATTTCTTATATGGAAATTTGTGCACAGCGAGGTTTTGGATGCAGCATGGGGGATGGGCTCCTCTCTAAATCTCTTATCAGCACCCGGCTTTTTCGACAGTTTGTGCGTCCCTATTTACAGCAGATTGCTGATTGGTACCGGGATAGGTACGGGAGATCCCCCTCTATGCATATCTGCGGTGATACCAAGAACATATGGCTCGATATGGCGGAAATCGGCTTTGGACGGCTCAGTATTGACGACATGATGAGCCTGGCAGAGGCGAAAAAAGTGGTAGGACACATCAGTTCTTTAAAGGGCAATGTTTCCCCGACACGGGTGCTCCTTTTTGGTACACCGGAGGAGGTACGTGAGGCTTCCTGCCGCTGTTTGGATGAGGCTGCGGATAATCCCAAGGGATTTATGCTTTCCACCGGCTGTAATCTTGCCTGGGGCACACCGCCGGAAAATATTCAAGCGATGCTGGATGCCGCAAGAATTTGGTATAAAGAAAATAGGGGGGTTTGATTCAATGAATAAAAGAGGAGTGGTGTTAGGGCTGGGTGCCACAGCTATGGATGTGGTGATTCGTTGCAGCGATTTGCCAAAAGATGATGGTTTTGCCCAAATTTATGATGAGCGCCGCACCTCTGGCGGTAGCGGAGCCAATGTTTTAGTAACCCTTGCCCAGTTAGGTATTGAGGCGTCTTTAGTGGCAAGGATCGGTGAGGATAGCCTGGGAGAGCAGTTTCGCCGGGAGCTTTTACAAGATGGCGTATCTGACCGCTATTTACAGGTCAAGCCTGGCGGTGTGACCATGTATACCTATGTTTTTGTAGCGGATATGGGTAAGCGTGCTATTTTTGTCAACAGCGGCGACAGCTTTACCAGTTTAAAAGCAGAACATGTAAAAGAAAGCATGTTAGACGGGGTTGATGTTTTTTTCACCGATGGTTATCCGAGTGGTGCTTCTCTGAAACTGGCAAAGGCTGCTAAAAGCCGCAAAGTTCCCGTATTTTTGCAGTTGGAATGTGTTCCTTCTTTTATGGAGGGGGAGTTTACCAATCCCCAGGATTTGCAGGAGCTTTTGGGTTTGGCAGACCTGATTTGTTCTGGCGATGATGTCTATTATGAGTTGTCGGAAGAGCAGGAGGAAAACTCTGCCGTAAAAATCATTTATCGGCGGTACCATCCCTCTTACGGGGTTATTTGTACCATGGGGGAACAAGGGGCTATTTGGTTTGACGGTGAGGATATGATCTCTTGCCCGGTGTATTCCGTGGATGCGGTGGATACTACCGGGGCCGGGGACAGCTTCGTCGGGGCTATGATTTACAGTTATTTACTGCAGGGCATGGACAGGCGGGAGGCACTGCGTTTTGCCAGTGCTTGTGCTGCTATGAAATGCCAGCAGCCGGGCCCCCGTTTCCATGGCAGCGCTGAGGATGTGCTGCATTTTATCAAGGGCTTCCATAGGAAGTAGTTTATATACAAATCATTTATTTAAGGAAGGAGTAAAAATGAAATGAAGAAAAACGGTTTGCTGCTGATCGGTTTGTTGTTAGTTTTGTGCCTGTTTACGCTGATGGGCTGTGGAGGCGAAAAAGATCCCGCTGATAACCGTGCTGGTGATGTAAAGGCTGAAGATGTGGTTAAAAATGATGCGTATACTGATCTGGATCGAAAAATCCTCTCCGCGTTGGAGCCGCTGCCAGATAAGATGGATGGTGTAAAGATTGGCGTTATTTTTCCGACATTCTCCAATCCTTTTTATGTAGCCTCTAAAGAGGGCTATGAAGACGCCGCTGCCAGCATGGGTATCAAGGTTGATGTGGTTGCCGGGGCTACAGAAGATGATGTTGAAGGGCAATTGAATGTATTCAAAACCATGTTGGGTAAAGATTATGATGCTATTATCGTTGTTCCTATCACCGGCATGAACCTAATCAGCGGTGTTGTGGAAGCTAATAAAAAAGGGATTCCTGTCATTTGCAGTGGCACGACATTGGATAAGGATGCTGCTGTTGAGGCCGGTGCAGAAATTGCTGCCCACATGACCTACAATTTCGAAGAACAGGGGTATGTGGGGGCAAAATACATTTCTAAAAAAATCAAAGCCATTGATGGGAAAAATGCCAAAGTGGCTGTTATTGAAGGTTTAGCGGGAGCTTTTCAAGGGGAAGCCCGTCGGGATGGTGCTATTAAAGCTTTCGAAGAGGCCGGTATGAATGTTGTTTCTGTACAAGCCGGGGATTGGGACCGTCAAAAAGCCTTTAATATTGCTACCAATCTGATCCAGAGCAATCCTGATTTGAAAGGGATTTGCTGCGCTAACGATACCATGGCCTTAGGTGTTGTAGAAGCATTGAAAGTTGCAGGCAAGAAGGATCAAGTATATGTCACCGGCATTGACTTCCTGGATGAAGCCCGTCAATCCTTGAAAGCCGGAGAATTAGATGGTTCAGTTGCCATGGCTCCCTATATCTCAGGGAAGGGGAACCTCACTCTGGCCTTAAAAGTTCTTCAAAAACATGACATTTCCAAGCAAAGCTATTACAGCCCCATTGCTTTGATTACTCAGGAAAATGTCAATGAGTATGACAGCTGGAAGTAGCTCCATATTGTTGTAGCAGCGATGATTACTTCTGGAAATTATGTGTAATGCCGAATGACATGGGCACAGTGGTTTTTATTCATTGTGCCCTTCTTTTACAGTTTTGGTATATAAGCTTTCTCTGTATGCCTTTGGCTATATATAGGAGACTTATGTTCATTATAGGAGGTCATTATGTTTAAAACACAGCAGGAAATGCTGCAGGCGCTATTTGATGCGGTGGTGAATATGGAGGATGAAGCCATTGGTGAACTGGCAGAAAACTATATTAAAATGGGCTACCCTGCTTTGGAAGGGATTACCCAGGGTTTGATTCCAGGTATGAAAAGGGCGGGGGATTTGATGGAGCAGGGAGAATACTCGATCCCGGAAGTTCTGATTTGCTCCTTAGCCCTGGACAAGGGACTGAATGTTTTACGCCCGCATTTGGCAAACGATAAGCGGGAGAAAAAAGCAAAGATTGTCATCGGCGTTGTGGAGGGGGATATTCATGATATTGGAAAAAACCTGATACGAATTATGCTGGAGGTTGAAGGGTATCGGGTTTATGATTTGGGTAAAGATGTGCCTCTTGAACGATTTGTAAAAAAGGCTAAAGAGGTGCAGGCGGACGTTATTGCAATGTCGTCCTTGATGTCTACCCCTATGCTGGGGATGGGAAAGGTTATTGATATGCTTAAGGAGGAAGGTTTACGGGAAAAAATCAGGGTAATTGTCGGCGGTGCCTCGGTTTCTCCAGCATTTGCCAAAAAAATAGAAGCGGATGGTTATGCTAAAAATGTAGCGGAAGTGTTAGCGTTAATGGATGGCAGCCGCGGGGACCAGCCACGGGGACGGTGACTTTGGCAGGTGTTGCTGCTAACGGTACCCTGCCCGTAAGGGTGCAGTTTACCACCCGACTTTTGTCGAATGCGGTTGTCAAATCGAAACTGATCTAGAAAGTGATCCGCCCGATCTTATGAATCTGATCCACTTGGTCACTATACTGCCGTTATTATAACTGTTAAGAGGGGATTCCCTTTCAAGGGGAAGGTCATTTTTCGCATTCATGTAGGGGAAATGTTCTATTTACAGCGAGAATCCCAACCGCTGTACCCATTGGTGTTTTCCAAGCCGTAAATCAGGGGCAGACCCAGCTTTACAGCCATCTTGTTTACTCGTTTTGCCAGCTTATTAAATTCACTGGGTTTGTTTTCAATCACAATCACATCTAATTTCTCATTCCAGCAATTCACCATTACAGCGGTATGGGTATCCTTGTGCAAGTCCATACCGACATGAAGGTTTTGTGCGAGAAATCACATACCCAAAAGCAACCATCAAATATGGCCTTATCCCCTATTTACAAAAAAGTCAGGGTGGATAATCAAACGGCCACCTTTGTGCAAATATTTACATCGATGATTGTTTTACTGCCATTAATAATGATTGATGGAAATATTTTAACGATTGTACGTCTGGATGCCGCGGCAGTTTCATCTACCATTCTATGGGTGTATTACATACAGGTGTGGCCTATACCATGTTCTTTTCCCTTTATGCACATATGAAATCTGTTGAAATAGTGTCCTATAGTTTTCTAGAGCCTTTATTCGATATTTTATTCAGTATAATCTTTATCGGAGGGACATTAACATTCCCTCAGATTATTGGCGGATTTTTGATATTGAGTTCCACCTATATCGGGGAAATGCTTAAGGATAGAAAATTATCTAAAGAAAAAGATCCTATTCAAATATAAGGGAGCGTCAAACTGTTCACACCTTTATTATCAATCACTCCCATTGGTTGTAATGATTGGGCTTCCGTCTGAATTTAATAAAGGTGTTAGCCCCCCTGCAGCACCGACAGAACAAAATAGATAATTTACCCCTGTCGTTTTATCTACGATAATTTTTATATAAGTACCAGTCGGAGAGCGTACACCTTTAACTTCAAAACCATATTCCTTTTTTTCCATAATTGTTTACCTCGTATAATAGATTTACGGAAGGTTTGCAACTGGCAATCCGTATGTTGCCGAGCGGGTAATACCCGCGATATATAATTTGACTGTGCGTCGAACGTGGTGGAATAATATTATTCCTCATAAGTGGACACGTTCCAATATTCCCATTTTCATAAATTGTTATCTTACCATCAATACAAGGATTATGTTTTAAATTATGAAAAAAGTTAGCTGGTTTAATTATTTTAGGATAGAGAGAATTTCATAATTCAAAAATCAAAGTTTAAACAAAAATTAACAACTGGACCACCGCTTTTGATTAACAAATAACGGCAGCGCATGGAGCATTACTGGTAAATAATAGCTACTAGTTACAAAAAGGCAGACACCACCTTGAACGATATATCGCTGCTGCCTTTAAGAATAACCCTTTGTAAAATTCCAATTTTGGTACATTTATTGCCGACTCTAGTAAATTCGGAGATATTGTAAATGATGATATTTTATTTTCTTGTTCATCTGTTACATAAGCATGAAACGCACAAATTTCAGCAACGGATAAATACTCAATTGATTCGTTTAATATTTTGCCAACTCCTTTAAAGCCTGTTTGTATTTTTCCGTTACCTTCACCATATTATTTAAAGTTTTTGTTGGAATTCGATCAGCCCAACTCGGTTTTAGCCCTAAAGCACGGAGTTGAGATGAAGGAAACTAAGCTTTTTTAATTTTTTCCTTAACAACAGTCATATCTATTTCCCTCCTCCAACCTTTCTTGTTATTAGCATATATTAACTTTAGAGTTTTTTCAAGAAAATATCTTACCGTAGATTTACTCTTCTCCATTTATTCGTTCCTTTTTAAAAATGTTCGTTTAATATCTTTCCTTATCATATGAGAAAATTTCATTCTAAAAAACTCATTGAAATCAAGGCTTTGAAGGCCTAAAATAAAGGCTTCACCCCAACTTTTGCCGAATTATAAGGTAAATCAAACCAAATAAAACAAAAGTGGAAAGGGATGAAGCTACCTTGTATATTCGACGAAGATGCATTAAAAATGTGTGACAGAGGGACGGGGGTCATGTCATCCAGAACGGTGACACGACCCCCGTCCCTCTGTCACCTAGGAGTGTGAATTTCATGATTGTACAATTGCACATTCCAATCATAAAAAACAATGTTGGTTAATGCCAAACACAGAAGTGAAAATGTCGCACCGATAAAGATTGCTACAAGTTCCCATCTTTTATTGCCTTTTCTTTTCCCTCTGATTTGGGTCTAATAAAAAGGAAAGCAACATTTTCAATGGTTAAAAGAATAGTCAGCACAAATAATGAATATCAATTGTGTTTGTAATACATCTGTATAATCAAAGTTTGATGAATTTTGAATAATGCCGCTAATCCACCTGTTAGCGCTGTTGTTTTTGGTGTTGTATTTTACGAAGAATAAACATACAATAATATCAACAAGGGGAGGGTGTTGTTATGCCAAATATCAAGCCGGTTTCGGATTTGCGAAATTACACTGAAGTTTTGAAGGATGTCGCCGTGGGCGCGCCGGTCTTTTTGACAAAGAACGGCAGGGGGCGCTATGCGCTTGTTGATATTGCAGAGTACGAGAAAATGCAGGCGACAATCAAGCTAATGGGCGAGTTGGCCAAGGGGAGGAAATCTGGGGAAGATAAGGGTTGGCATTCACATGAAGACGTGAAGGCGCATTTCAAAGAGAAAACCCATGAATAAGCTGTATTATTCCCCGGAGTTCCTTAATGACCTTGACGAGATATGGGAATACATTTTTGAAAGCCTGCAAAACCCTGCCGCCGCCCAAAACACGGTGAACGACATACTGGACAGCCTAGAAAAGTTGCAGGATTTTTCAGAGATGGGGCCGCCCCTGTCCTCGGTCACAGAAATCGAAACTGATTATCGCTTTCTTGTATGCGGAAACTATCTTGTTTTTTACCGCGTGAAAGGCGAGGATGTCTATATAGACCGCATATTATACGGCAGGCGCGATTATCTTCGTATCCTATTCGGCAACCCATTTGAAAAACCAACCAAGTAGAATTCTGCCATTAAATAAAAAGCTTTTTTACCTCTTGTGGCTTTTTAAGGGTGCAATGGGTGGGGGGCGTGTGCGAAAAACCGGAAGACATTGGGCAAGGTTGTCTCAGCGGATAGAGGGATTCATATGAAGATTGCGGCGGCAGCAGTTGCATGGATAAACAATTGAAGAACAAGGACATATCCTAAAAATTATAACTACCGGCTATCACGCAGTTAGTCGTTAATTGCCTCAATGCCGAGCCGTTTAAGCTCGTCAAGGTGATCCTGCATTTTCCATAGCTCCTCAGGGGAGTGTCCATCCCAGTCCAAGGCTTCGCCTACTACACCTAGGGGCTGCTTGGTACGATATGATCGTTTTTTTTAATTTCAGTACTCCAGCCTTTTTATCAGTCGAATCAAGTACCCATTATTCAACGCATCTATGAATTTATCTTCAAAAGTTACACTTACAACTAAGTACAGCAGAAGGGAAGCAATCACATCAAAATCCTGCGTTTCGACATCAACATCAAAGACCTTTTCAAGTTTAATTTGCTTATTATGTAAAATATTAAGCCATTCGTAATCATATTGAAACTCATCTGCAATAGCCCTGCATAAATCATCACACTCATAAGATACAATAAGGTTTTCACCTTCTTCATCATCGCCATATACATCGCATTCTTCGGAATACGGAATCCCATAATACATATACAGGTGACCGTGATCTTCCAGGCTCGGGATGTGTTTTACTATTTTACTATATTTACTTTTCATGGCAACCTACCTTTCTTCGTTATAACCCTTTAATCAAAAGTCTGTTTTGCTTAAATTCCTCAAAGCCATTCTTTCCATAAAGGAATCAGCTGACAACCGCCGCACTTCCGGTAGCTGGGGCAGGGTGACCGGCATTTTCTGCTTTTAATTATAACCATCTGTCACAGGGATTAGCAACTGCAAAAATGTCTGGGGAAGCATTATTGTCCTCCACTGATGACAGAGGGTGACAGAGGGACGGGGGTCATGTCATCCAGGACGGTGACACGACCCCCGTCCCTCTGTCACAGGGATTGTATGTAAATGTTGGAGGCCTGCCTCAGGGGGGTATCCTCCCACGTAAGGTAATAATCAGGATAATTTTAGATTTGCAGGTTTTTACCGGATATAATAAAAGGTTCTTATAGCAAAAGGAAAGAATATTAACAAGAATATTAAATTGTTACGAAAAATTAAGTTTCATTTGGAATAAAAGGAGAAAGCAGTATGTGGAAGCTGAAAAAAGCTGCCAGGATTGTCGCAACCTTTTTTGCTGTTGTTATTTTGATCTGTGCGATATATTCTGCCGGGTGGGCGCTACTGCACGCGGGCAGCGGCAGTGGGGGTTTTGCTGCCATGCTCGAGAAGGCCTTAGAACATTTTCTGTATACCATCGGGTATGGGGAGAGCAAAGAAAGCCTCTTGGCTCAGAATATTTTCGCCTTGATTGGCATTGTTACGGTCACGCTGATGACGACTTACCTGACCATTAATCTTTTTTGGCGGATGGACGATGTCAAAATCAGCAGCCAAATTCCGATCTGGCTCGAGGAGAACAATAAATACTTCGCCTCAGTTTTGATCGCCAACGAGGGGGAAGGCATCTGTAAGCTGAAGGGGGACTTCATGGCCTGTGACGAAAACGGGGAAGAGATTTCAAAGAGCAAAAGCTTTGAAAAGCCGCTTCTCATCAAAAAGTCATTCTGGAAGATCGACATACCAGTGGAAAACAGCTTTTTGTATAAAGTACTACGGACGATGCGAAAGTGGAAACTTCCCTGCAGGCTTTATTTGACATTTTCTTTTGTTGACACAGCCACCGGTCAAGAGAGCATCAAAGTTGTTGAATATACTGTAAATGATATTTTTGCAGTGGAGATGCCAGGTGGTTTTTCGGCCGAACCGGGTCGGAAGTGGAAGGAGCGTGCTGAACTGCAAAAGTCGTCTGTGGCAGACAAGGTGTTCGACGATTGGATTTGCAGAAATGTTATCCCGTTGTTCCCAGGAGCGGCGATTCCGATAGAAAATGGCGGAAAAATTTATATTTTACCGGCGGCCGATGGCGGCTTTTTGGCAGAAGCCGATTTTTCGTGCGGGTGTGCCTACAACGAAACGCATTTTGTGATGGCTCTGCTTGACTATAGAGCAAACCCGATGGACTGGTCGACCTATTACAGTGAAAACGCGGTGTTTCTGGCAGAGTTGTCTGGGAACGATGAGATCGGAAAGGTGACCATCGAAATCAAGTCAAACGGAAGAAAGCGGGAACTGCTGAAAAAGGAGGTGAAGGTATCACAGGAAGCAGCGGTCTTTTGTTTCCCGCTACAGGAAATGATCGAAAAAAACGCCGACGAGGAAATTATCGAGAGTTTTGAGAGTGTAAGTGAGATTTGCTTCACGGTGTTTTTCAGCAACATCCTTGCGTCAAAGGCAAAATTTTCGGTTCACCGATGTGTGCTGAAAATTTAGGAACGGTGCGAGGCTTGCTTTATTGGATCTGCTTCAATAAATCCCACTATAGTGGCGTTTGTCCACAACGCATTCAGTCCCCGTAAAGTGCAAGCAGTTCACTTCTGTGTTTGCATGGGTTCAAGTCTGTGTTCGCAGGGGTTTGGGCTGTACAGGGGGGTGGACAAATACTTTTCACCTCGGTCAGGGAGCAGGGTTACAATGAGACCTTTATCAAGTTTCTTGGCCAGCTCCACAGCGACATGAAAGGCTGCGCCGGCGCTCATTCCGGAAAAAATGCCCTCTTCTCTGGCCAGCCGCTTGGTCATGACAAAGGCATCTTCGTCAAGGATATTTACCTTTTCATCCAGCAGGGCCGGGTTGTATAACTTTGGAACGATCGCTTCCTGCATGTTTTTTAAACCCTGAATTTTGTGACCTTTAAACGGTTCCACTCCGATTACCTTTATGTTGGGGTTAAATTCTTTCAGGCGCCGTGAACAACCCATAAGTGTTCCTGTTGTTCCCATTCCTGCAACAAGATGAGTTATCTCGCCCTTCGTTTGTTCCCAGATTTCGAAAGCCGTAGTTTCATAATGGGCCAGAGCGTTGCCATTGTTATTATACTGGTCAGGCATAAAATAAAGCTCAGGATTACCAGCATAGAGCTGACGCGCTTTTTCAATGGCCCCGTCTGTTCCTCTTTCACCTGGGGTCAGGATGATTTCGGCTCCAAATGCCTCCAGTATTTTCCGGCGCTCTTCGCTCATCGATTCAGGCATAGTGACCAGCAAGCGGTATCCTTTGACTGCTGCAACCATGGCCAGGCCTATACCGGTATTGCCGCTGGTCGGTTCCAGGATGATCTTGTCTTTGGTTAACTCCCCGTTTTTTTCGGCTGTAGTGATCATGTATAGAGCAACTCTGTCTTTTATGCTTCCGCCGGGGTTGGTACCTTCCAACTTGACAGCTATCGTTACCTTGGGGTTGGGGTTGAGCCGGCTTATTTTAACCAAAGGTGTGTGTCCAATCGTCTCCAGTAAACTTTCCTTCAAGGATAGGCCCCCTTTATTCTTATATCAATTATAACATACTCCAAGCCAGCCACGGGGACCAGCCACGGGGACGGTGACTTTGGCAGGTGCTGCCAAAACGACGGTACCGGTTACCACCCGACTTTTGTCGAATGCGGTTGTCAAATCGAAACTGATCTGCTTGCTCATTTCTGCTTGCTCATTGAAAGTGATTCGCCATGATCTTTTGAGTCTGATCCACGTGATCACTGGATCACCATTTGGTGTCCTTAGTGGCGTTGATATCACCGGGCACCATAATCGGTTTGCATACGGTACCCGGGACTATGTGTCAATGTCAACAACCCGGAAATCTCCGCTTCGAACGGGCCGGCGGCAGAGCTTGGGACGATAGCCGATACACGTTACAAGGATTCTCAGTCCTATATTGCGAATTATGGTAAGCAAATGGATGTTAACTGCAGTTCACTTGATAGATGAATTAGGGAATTGAAAACCCCGGGAGCCACAGTCCTCAAGGGGTTGGGGGATGGAACGGATGGGGACGGTTATTATAGTGCGAACCGAATACTTTTACAGAATGGGCTGACAAAACATGCATAAAGGAGCAATCAATTACATTATAAAAATTTTTCTCCAGAGAACTTTTGGATTACTGTTGTATCTATTGGGCACAGGCTGGGTTTTTTATTTAAGGGGCTCTGTTTACTTCATTTTGTACTATGTGACAGCACTTTTTTCTTGTCTTGTTATGTACCGAGTCAATCTGGAAACACTGAGTGAACGCAATAAGATAGGCACCACCACTCCAATATGGGATAAAATTCTGCTCGGCGTATATTGGTTATTATCCTTTTTTATTATTTATCTTGTAGCTGGGCTTGAAGCAAAAAAGGCTCCTGCAATTGGCGGACTGTTTTATATAGGGATTGTCTTGGTTCTTTTGGCAACAGCTCTTTCACTTTGGGCTCTTATGGTTAATACCTTTTTGGAATCGACCGCCAGAATCCAGAATGACCGCAATCAGGCAGTATGTAAAAAGGGTCCATATAGAATAATTAGACACCCAACGTATTTAGCAATACTTATCTGGTGTATTTCTATGGCATTTATCTTTGAAACTATTTTTGTTTGTGCTGTCTCTGTGGTTATCGTCTCTATCGTTATCATTAGAACATATTTTGAAGATAAAATGATGAAAAATGAATTAAATGGATATAAAGAATATACTCAGGAGGTCAGATATAAATTATTTCCTTATATTTGGTAGCCTCAATTAAGCGATGCCTTATTTAAAAAGCATGCAGGATGCACACCAAGTAAGTATTTAGCAAGCTCGGGGAGAAAAGCGTCTCCCTTGCAACGGTACCGGTTACCACCCGCATTTTGTCGAATGTGGTTAAGTCAAGGATCAGACATCTGTAGGCCTGAGTGCTACAGACCAGAACTGACGCATAGCCTCTAACTACTATGCCCGACAAGGGTTTCCAGAGACTAGAAGAAATATTTTATCGAAAAAGGAACTGGACAGCGGTAATTAATTATGAGACAATAGTGTGGGTTATTATCAAAGGGGGCCTGCACTATGACAAAACAATACGACAACCAAGTCTTGGTAAGCGGCAGATATTTCACCGAACAGGAACTGCAAGATGTTAAGGAAATAATACGCATGTTTCCGAAACTAAGCCTTACCGAGCTAGCAAATACGGTCTGTGAGAACTTAGATTGGGTAACACCGAATGGTCGGAACAAGACAGCCTTCATTAGCCTACAGCTTTA
>NZ_CDRZ01000191.1 GCF_000946815.1 Syntrophaceticus schinkii
CAACGCTTGTTCTTTCATCATATAGCTTTTGCCAGTTCTTGGTCCCCCTGTGGGGGCTGCAGAACAGCTTGAGTCATCTTCAATTTAGTTTTTATCACCATTCCATAGTTGAGCTTGAACACCAGTCGGTACCAAAGGGCATTCAGCTTTATCAAGTACGTGGGGACAACGAAACTTGTTAACTCCGTTATCGCTGCCCCAGTAAACCATCCGAAACCCTGCGGAACAAATAGGTGTCCCATCAAAATCAAAGCCAGCTCTAGGTTGCCTGGTCCCTCTAAGATTAAGAGCTATGATTGCCTGGGCGTGAAAGTCATTCTTTATGGTTTCGTAAATGTCATTACAGTCATACGCAGAGTCCATCAGGTAGAACTTGGGTGATTTAACCAGAACGCTGCTGGCCTTTTTAACCAGTTTTAAAGCTATTTCACTATCGTGGACATTGGCCGGTGTTACGGTGATAGCTACTGGTAACTCTGATTTTGTGTCCACAGCAGCATGCACTTTGTAGCCAAACCAGGCTTCAGTGTTGCCATCAGTGTTTCTTTTGACGCCCCAGTCAGCGCTTTTACCGTTTTGCGATACATACTTTCTAGGCTTGGTTTTCTCATAAGCCTCAATTTTTGTGGAATCTATTGCAATAGAGGTGCAGTCAATAATCCCCATTTGCTCGGCTTTATTTACAAGCGAATTAAACAGTTCTTTCAGAATACCTGTTTCTGTTAGTTCTCTTAAAAATCTGCTCATAGTTGCTTCACTTGGTACGCTTGCAATTACGCCAAATCCACATATGTATCGAAATACAGGGTCATTTTTTAGTCTTCTGACCAATGCAGCCATTGTCGGTATTTGCTCTATCTTTGCAGCTATTAATGTCTCTTTATGTTTGTATTTTGGCTCATTGTATCCTTCGAGGTTCCGATTATGTTTTCCTGGGTAGCCTGGATTATTATTAGATACTAAAGTCAAGGTGACTTAAAAATTCTTTTCCAGTCTAGTTTCAGGTTGCAATTTTT
>NZ_CDRZ01000192.1 GCF_000946815.1 Syntrophaceticus schinkii
ATGTCTTACATTTTAACTGTTCCGGAATTTCCATTATTAAGTATATTTGTGAAAGCGTAAAAAACTTAATATCATCCTGTAATCTTTGTCATTCATGGAAATCGATTTTTTGATTATTTATTTTCCATGGGGCACTCTATATCATCGAATAGTCGCTTCATACTAGCATGTGTCAAAAAGATAACGTGCTAGGCTCCTGTCCCTGATATACTCCAAGGCATTACGCATCTTCTCCGCTATCTCTCTGGCGCTAAAACCACTGTTAGCATAGCTGCGCCTGTTTCTGTAACAGGAAAAGCCAGAAAAGATTGACCGCCAAAAAACATAAAACCACAAAATGATACTTGAAAAGCGACTTCCTGATGAATAAAGCAATGCCCCATGTTCCAGTTCCCTTTAAGTTCATGATATCCCGTGTTTTCTATTTCCCACCTCCGATGAATAATTTCCCGGATTAGCTCCGGGGGTGCTTCATTTTTGCTTAAGGTAGTAGCTACCAGAATTTCGTGTCTTTCGATGGCTTCCTGACGTTTGCCACCTACTATTGCATAGCCATACCTGCTCTCAACGATCTTGACGACCCTTAAGGGTTTTTTCATTCCATCCCAGCTATTGAACTGTTCTTCATCCCAGGCAGAGATGTCTAGATGAGTGGTGGATGACTTATCCTCTCGCCATGTTTTGGCTGGCACTTGACGGCTGAATAGTCCTTCCGCATCCTTGACAATGTGCATCCGCTTATCTTTTAGCCGAACTACAAGGTGGATGTTTTTGCTGCACAAGTGGTTGATAAAAGGAGCTTGGCAAAGCCGGCATCAACCACCACTATGTCAGCAAAATGTTTATATACCTGGTAGAGCCAGTCAACCAGCCTCTTGGAAGCTGTGGTCTCGCCCTCCCCCGCTTGATCGGTTCAAACCTAAAATGATCGGCGGTTTGCCACCCACTATCTGGCAGGTGACAATCTTATGCTCGTAGGTACGTCGTCCCATC
>NZ_CDRZ01000193.1 GCF_000946815.1 Syntrophaceticus schinkii
CAAATCCCCGGCAGCCATAGAACAACTGTCAGTACCCGTACCTGGGGCGCTACATAGCAAACTACAGAAGAGCAGGTTGGGAGGGCCTGAAACCAAAGCCGCGTCCTGCAACCAACAGAACAAGCATCCCCCTTTCGGTTCTGCAGGCAGCAATCGATCTTCGCAAAGAGCGTCCAGGAGCGCGAGTGTGGAGCAGATTATCTTTTTATTAGAGCAGGGTAGCATTACTGCACCGGGATCTATTGCCCCAAGCACCCTCGCACGTCACCTGAGAAAGGCGGGTGTAAGCAGGCAGGAACTGCTGCACAATGCTACACCACAAAAAGGGCGCCGGCGTTTTGAAGCATCAGATGTTCATGAAATCTGGCAGTCCGACTTTCAGCACACTCTGTACCTGCCCGACCCCACTCACTCCCGGAAGCGCAAGAAAGCCATTTTGTTTGCCATTATGGACGACTATTCCCGGTTGATTGTGCATGCTGAATTTTATTGGGATGAAAAACTCCCTCGACTGGAAGACTCTTTAAAAAAGGCTATTTTACGCTACGGAATTCCAGAACAGTTTTATTGTGATAATGGAGCAGCATTCTCATCTCATCACCTGCTGCGGATCTGCGGCAAGCTGGGCATTCGCCTTTCGCACAGTAGAGCGTTCCGTCCCCAGGGCCGCGGCAAAATTGAGCTGTTTTTCAGGTTTATCGATACCAGCTTTAAACCCGAAGCATACAACCTGATTGAAAGGGGAGATATCCAGGGCCTGGCTCAACTAAACAATGCTTTAACAGCATGGCTGGATGGTTACTACCATATCCGCAAGCATGGTGGCACAGGTCAGACTCCGCTTGCCAGGGCAACTGCAAGCAAACGCACAATGAAAAGAGTTCCCATCAGTGAACTGACAGATATCTTCCTCTGGGAAGAAAATCGCAAAGTTGATAAAACCGGCTGTGTGCATGTCTTCGGCAATATCTATGAGGTACCCTGTGAGCTTTCGGGGGAAAAGGTAAAGCTGCGCTTTGACCCCTTTGATCTGTCTGTAATCCAGGTGTGGTTTGATGGTAAGCGTTTTCCCGATGCCATACCCTGGATCTTCATCGATCTGTCCACAAACGGGTAAAAACAAAACCATCCGAGTCTATCCAGGAAATAGAGCCATCTCCCGGGGAAGTGAACACAGGTGAGCTGAGTTTTTTTCATTTGGCTGAGGAAAAGCAACGTGAAGGGTGGAAGAGTATTCCTCTAACCTTTGCCCCAAAGCCTGATGAGAGCAGAGGTGATGAAGATGGAAACTGAGAATAAACTCGTTCCCTTTTCCCGGAACCCCAAGAATGAAATGTTATTCGGTTCATCAGCCTACATGGAAGCGCTTGCCCGTATGCAGTTGATGGTCCAACACCGTTATTTTGGAGTACTCACAGGGGAGGTAGGAAGCGGGAAATCAACACTTGTTCGCCATCTGGTGCAAACCCTTGATCCTATGCGCTACCAAGTTATTTACTTAAGCCAGGCAGGGATGAAACCACGGGATTCTATGGGGAAATGCTGCGTCATCGTGGGTGAGGAGCCTTTATTCTCCCTGACAAAAGCAAAACGCCTTTTTGAAGAGGTACTGCGTACAAGGGTAGAGCAAGGGGATAAATCTCTGGTTGTAATCATAGATGAGGCACAGGATATATCCCTCCGGCCATGCTCCTGGAACTTACGCTTTGCCTTGAACCAGCAGATCGGATTTCTGTGTCCCTGTTTACACT
>NZ_CDRZ01000194.1 GCF_000946815.1 Syntrophaceticus schinkii
TCTATTGCCCAAGCACCTCGCACGTCACCTGAGAAAGGCGGGTGGAAGCAGGCAGGAACTGCTGCACAATGCTACACCACAAAAAGGGCGCCGGCGTTTTGAAGCATCAGATGTTCATGAAATCTGGCAGTCCGACTTTCAGCACACTCTGTACCTGCCCGACCCCACTCATCCCGGAAAGCGCAAGAAAGCCATTTTGTTTGCCATTATGGACGACTATTCCCGGTTGATTGTGCATGCTGAATTTTATTGGGATGAAAAACTCCCTCGACTGGAAGACTCTTTAAAAAAGGCTATTTTACGCTACGGAATTCCAGAACAGTTTTATTGTGATAATGGAGCAGCATTCTCATCTCATCACCTGCTGCGATCTGCGGCAAGCTGGGCATTCGCCTTTCGCACAGTAGAGCGTTCCGTCCCCAGGGCCGCGGCAAAATTGAGCGTTTTTTCAGGTTTATCGATACCAGCTTTAAACCCGAAGCATACAACCTGATTGAAAGGGGAGATATCCAGGGCCTGGCTCAACTAAACAATGCTTTAACAGCATGGCTGGATGGTTACTACCATATCCGCAAGCATGGTGGCACAGGTCAGACTCCGCTTGCCAGGGCAACTGCAAGCAAACGCACAATGAAAAGAGTTCCCATCAGTGAACTGACAGATATCTTCCTCTGGGAAGAAAATCGCAAAGTTGATAAAACCGGCTGTGTGCATGTCTTCGGCAATATCTATGAGGTACCCTGTGAGCTTTCGGGGGAAAAGGTAAAGCTGCGCTTTGACCCCTTTGATCTGTCTGTAATCCAGGTGTGGTTTGATGGTAAGCGTTTTCCCGATGCCATACCCCTGGATCTTCATCGATCTGTCCACAAACGGGTAAAAACAAAACCATCCGAGTCTATCCAGGAAATAGAGCCATCTCCCGGGGAAGTGAACACAGGTGAGCTGAGTTTTTTTCATTTGGCTGAGGAAAAGCAACGTGAAGGGTGGAAGAGTATTCCTCTAACCTTTGCCCCAAAGCCTGATGAGAGCAGAGGTGATGAAGATGGAAACTGAGAATAAACTCGTTCCCTTTCCCGGAACCCCAAGAATGAATGTTATTCGGTTCATCAGCCTACATGGAAGCGCTTGCCCGTATGCAGTTGATGGTCCAACACCGTTATTTTGGAGTACTCACAGGGGAGGTAGGAAGCGGGAAATCACACTTGTTCGCCATCTGGTGCAAACCCTTG